>NZ_JARQVW010000009.1:0-88448 GCF_029589235.1 Streptococcus taoyuanensis | reverse complement strand
GAGCCCACTCAACCACTGCGTCTTGCTCGACAATCCAAAAATAATTGAGAGGCTAGGACTTTTGTCCCAGCCTCTTTTTTCTTGTTCCTTCAGCTTAAGGAAGAACATAGCCTTGATCATCCACGGTATGGGGTTGCTCTGAACTGCTATTCTCTCTCAAAGCTTCCAAATCTTGATCCAAAATGGAATTGTAGTCTGTACTACCTTCACGGGTTACCCGAGTCGATACTTGGCGCAAGAGTTTTTCATTAAGATTGCGGACCCAGCGACCATTACTATGGTCATTGGCACGCATATAATTCCCTTTCACAATCTCTCCATAAAGGGCTTCATTGACCTGGTAACCTTGCTTACGCAAACCTAACAGACCGATCTCCACGATCTCATCTGGGCTGTAGTCTTCAAAATCAAATGTAGTCGGGATCCGGCTTTGCAGACCTGAATTGACCTGCAAGAAGTCGTGCATCTCTTTCGTGTAACCAGCAAAGATAATAACGATATCGCGGCGGTGGTCCTCCATAAATTTGAGGACTTCATCCAAGGCTTCCTTCCCAAAATCATCATTTAAACCGGTATAGAGCGTGTAGGCCTCATCGATAAAGAGGACCCCACCCAGTGCACTCTCCAAAACTTCACGCGTCTTCAAGGCTGTTTGACCTTGGTAGCCTCCAACCAGATTACTCCGCGATACTTCGATGAATTTCTTCTGCTTGATAACCCCTTTTTGGAAGAGGATATTGCCCAAAATGCGGGCCACGGTGGTTTTCCCTGTACCAGGATTTCCAAGAAAGAGAGAGTGCAAGGTCGTATCTTCGACGATGCCACCTTGTTCAGCCCGTTTTTGATTGAACTCAGCCATGGCTACGAATTGTTCGACTTGCTCTTTCACCTTAGCAATTCCAACCAAACGGTTGAGGGCAGCCATTCCATCTTCTTCCTTGTCGGCTCCGGCTTGATACTTTCCTTGGTTAAGAACAGCATCGATATCGCTATTGAGGATGGTCTCAATATCGTCAGAACCTTGGGCCACCACCCGATCTGCCATGGTCTTGGTCAATTGTTCATCCAGGTTACGGATCCAGCGACCATTGCTCTTATCTAGCGAGCCATCATAAGCCCGCTTAACATGCCGCGCATAGTAATCCCGGTCTTCGAGTTTGTAGTCTCCTTTGCTTAGGATCATTTCACCTAGTTGGACAATCTCATCTCCTGTAAAATCTTCAAAGATGAAATTATTTGGTACCCGAGAACGAAGGCCTGGATTGGTCTTTAAGAACTCCTCCATTTCCTTGGTATAGCCGGCAAAGATAATCATGATGTCGTCACGATTGTCCTCCATAAATTTGAGGATGGTATTGATCGCCTCGATCCCAAAGTCCGCACCGCTGTCCTTTTTATCCAAGCTATAGGCTTCATCAATAAAGAGGATGCCTCCTCGCGCTTTTTCAAGCAGGGCTTGGGTCTGTTCAGCTGTTCCTCCAATATTTGAAGAGATCAGATCGGACTCCGTTGCTTCCACGAAACGGAATTCTTCTCCTGAGAGGACACCTGCATCAAAGAGCACTTGTCCCAACAGACGGGCCACAGTGGTTTTCCCTGTACCAGGATTTCCCATAAAGGCAGCATGCAAGGTTTGCTTTTCAGGAGCCTTGCCACTGGCGATTCGTTTCTTGTTAAATTCCACCATGTTGATCATTTTCTTGATCTCATGTTTGACTTTTTCAAGACCAATCAGGCTATTGAGTTCTTGAAGAGCATCTTGTTTCTTCTCTGGTTCAGAGTCTCTTGCGGTGGTTGGAGCCACCGTTGCATCCGTCGTCTGTCCCGTAGGAACGACTTGCGCATTGCCCTTCGCCACTTCTCTGCCAACAAGATAGTCACAGTCATCCTCGATTTCCTTGGTCAGATCACGCGCATCGCCCTGCCTATAGGTCACGGTGCCCACCTTCGCAAAAGCTCCACCTTGAAGCCGTATATTGGGATCCGCAATCTTATGACAAATCATATGCTCAGCCATCAGCACACCATCATCAAAAACTCCAAATGAAATGGTTTGAGCATTCTCATTCAAGAAGGTTGTTTCTCCAGTCAGGGAAGCAAAGGATTCTTCATAGACGCATAAAAATTCTGAAAATGTAGCTTGATGAGCTCGGATCATACTATTGTATGAATTGATGGAGGTCATATGATCCGAATCCGAATTGAATTGAACATTATTATCAAGACAGACCCCAGTACCAGTAGGCAACTCAATTTTACAGTTTTCAGACTCCCAGATGACATTCCTCAACCAAACTGGTGGAAAGTCCTTTTCCAGATCCCCGCCTGTAATCGTTGAATTTTTTGCGATCACTTCTGAGTCCTTGGCATGGATCGTATTATTCCCAAATATTTCAATATGGACATTTTCTAAGGTCAATTTAGATCCTTCTGACAGATCAATCTTAGAAAAAATCGTTGAATTGCGAATAGACAATTCCGAAGCGGACATACCGATGGCACTTTGGTGTTTTTCCGGAACCTTCATCCCGACTCCTTCCAGTGTCAACTTCGAATGCGTATCCATATAGATAAAAAATTCATTATTTGTTGGAGTGGTTGCTTCAAAATAGACCTGTTTACAGATGATATCTGAGCTATTCCATAAGAGCAAGGTAGTGTAATTCCCACCAACTTTAAACCACAGATCTTCAAATGTCACCTGAGCTCCCTCTACAAATCGGAAGGAAGCCTCAATCGTGTTGTTAAACATGCGCCCATTGCCATTTGGATTTGGGACCACATGCCCCACAAAATGAAGGTTCTTGTCGATCTCGATCACTTTATTTGTCGGCCATTGAAAGACATACCCATTTTCAAACTCGATGGTATCCCCATCCTGCGCTTTTTCAAGTGCATCCATAAAGTTCCAACTATTGTTGTAAGGACCTACTAAATATCTTGCCACGCGCTTCTCCTCTGTTTCATTTTTTTGGAAGAACATCCATTGTTTTTCTGTTTCCTGTTTACAAACACTTGTCACTAAAAATTGTAACACAATCCAGATCCAAAGAAAACACTTATCCGGTCTGAACGGACTTAAAAACCTCTATTTTCAAAAAGAAAATAGAGGCTATCATCTAATCTTTCAAGGCTGAACATAAGCTGGCTAGAGCAATTGCTCCCGAGAGCATGGCGGTGGAAAGGAGCAACACATGGTCTGCCACTTCTAGCTTGTAGACAAAGACTTTTTCAGCTGGTTTGTCTTCCGCAAAAATGTCAACCTTCATGTTCTATTCCTTTCTTAGTCATCCTCCTCACCCAGATAGAGACGTCGTGCTTCTGGGCTGTTGCTAAGAATATCGAGATAGGTTTCATAAGCATCGGGCAAGGGCTTTCCCAAAGAGATATCTAGCTCTGGATTCACATTTTTCCCATAGAGAGAGCAGAGATAAAGACGTTCATTGAGCGTTGGAAAAACTTCGAGAGACATGAGCTCAGCCTGACCGACCCGCTCCCAATCTTGCTCTTGGATATCTGGTAGGATATAGGCTTGGAAGAGTCCCATTAGAGGATTATCCTCTGCTTGGCCACTTTCCTTGTCCGCCTGAACCAAGGAAAGCCGTTGGCCAAAACCAGTTACTTGGCGCTCCCGTCCCTTCACCGAAACCGTAATCGGATGCCCTCCCATATGGCTATAAATCCATTCTTTGGGTAACCGATAATCTATGAGAGGGTCAAGATCTTTGACAATCGTTACAGGACTAGAGCGTAGAAACTGACGAGTGACTGCTTTACAAAAGAGAATATTCTCCTCTTTCAAGGTCACTCCCTTCCAGCTATTTTCCTCCTTGAAATGGTTAAAAAATACCAGATAGGGCTCTCTCACCATTTGTGCTAAGACATAGACGCCATTCCGTAGGCGAATGGAAATGACTTTCCCCGACTTCCAGGGTATTGCTCTTTTTTTCTTTTCTATCATTAGCCAACCTCAAACTGAGCGAGGATCGTTGAATCCATCAAAATAAATCACTGTGACTTCCTGTCCTCAGCAAGTTTAAAATCAATTCGTCCTTATCTACTTTGTAAACCAAAAGCCAATCCGGCTGGATATGACACTCCCGAACACCTTGGAAATGCTTGGAATCAGTCAATTGATGGTCACGATATCTGACAGGAAGTTCTTTTTCTTGAACCAGAAAATTCAAAACTTCTTCTAACAAGTCTGCCTTCAAACCACGCTTCATTGCCAACTTAAAATCTTTTTTAAACTGTTTATGATAACGAATCTTAAGCACGCAGGTCCTCCATCAAGTCTGAGACTGATTCAAAGGGTTGACTCATATTCCGATTTTGCTCTACATCCGTTACGACTTGGAGCAACTTCCCATGATCGTCTAATCGAACATCAAAAGGTAAGCCCTGATATTGAATAGCCTGACGGAGGAAAATGTTGATAGCTGTGGTCATATCCATCCCTAAATGATTAAACACTAGTTGGGCCTGCTCCTTAACCTCACTATCCAAACGGATACTCATGCTCGTCTTTGACATATTCTCACCTTCTTTCTATTGATTATTGTAACAAAAAAGAAGGCTATTGTAAATCTATTAGATATACAATAGCCTTTTGAAATTAATGATCAAGGCAATTCTTATGACTTACTTTCTATGAATCTTTTGACCATAGGTAAAATTTCTTTTTCAAGTCCTTTTATTTGATACGATTCCCATTTAGTTTTTTCTGTTATATTAGCCATTATTTGTAACTTTAGACTCTGACGATCAAAAATTCCTTCCCACTGTTTATATTTTGCACTCGGGACTAAATTTCCAAATTTTGAATTTTGACTATCTGTAATGATACAAAGGTTCCCAAAAGAGTGTAAGAATTGATCATCCATTTTCTCAATTTTTTCATCACTATTTGGATGTTGTGGGAACCAATGCTCTATGGAACGACGATAAGCAAATTTGAAATGATCAAATTTAACACCTTTATACTTCCTTCCTAATTCTTCACGGTTTTTCCATAAGATGTAATCAACAAAATTGAATGCATAAACAGGAATATCACCATATTTTTTGAGCATATCTTCCTCGGTGAACAATCTTCCCTCAGCATATCTTACAGCCATTATTTCAAGAAAATCCTTAAAATAAGAACCAAATTCCGGTTGATCTAACTCTTCAATATGGTTGAAGAGGAATCGCAAACTTTCATATAACCAACGACTATCACGATTGGCAGTGAAAGTCACAGCAAACATAGATTGAAGAAGAATGATGTTTTTGTTCATTTCTGAATCTGAAAATGTATTCTTAGTAAAGCGTTCTTCAACTATGTAATGCTCTTTTGCTTTTCCATTTGGCTGGTATTCATAGTAAGTACCCTTCTGCAAAAACCATTCATCCTTATTTCTGCTTGAAGAATCCATATTTGAATTTCTAACAATGAAATTATCAAAAATATGTTTCATTCTAAGAAGGAATTCACTGAACTCAATAACCCAAGTCTCATTTTTATTTTTTATATCAAATAGAGTTAAGAGTTTCTTATCATCTAACTGAACCTCACTGGTATCCTTACCTTCCCAAATTGCCAATACATGGAGTAAAAACGTCGGAAAATCAATAACTTGGGTATAGTCACCAAAATCTTTTTCTGATTCTGTAATTTTTTCATTGACCTTTATTCCTAATATATCTGATAACTTTCTTCTTTCATTTTGATAAAAATCAATGTCATCATAAATATTATGAAAGGAGTAATTTGAAAAGTGCCATCCGAAAATACGTTCACGCTCCTGAAAATTATCTGCCCTCTTCCGCCTCATCTTAAATTGACTTGCTACTGGCTTATCAAACTCTGCGCAAGCATCCCAGATTCTTGCAAACTTTTGAGCCATTTCTTGATCTATACCGAACTTAGCCATCATTTGCGCCTTAAGAATCTCATGAGCCTCTAGTTGTTCTCCTCGAGAATTGAAACGTTCGAAATAAAGATTCAAATCTAAATCTTTAGGAAGAATACTACGAAAAATGATGACTTTATTAAAAAGATAATCAACGAAGGGCTGAGGTTCAAGTTGGCGCTCTCCTAGCACTTTTTTCAAGGCATCTTTAGCATGTCTGTAACCTCTAGTTAATTCATTTTCATCGTCCTCAGAAATTTTTTCATTGATAAATAGTTTTTGAATATTCTCATTTGATTTTCTCCGAGCTGGGAAGGTAAGATTGACAGCTTTCAATCTATCAAAACCAAACTCATGCTTCAAAGCTAAGGCAATCAAATTAAGTGCTGTTGTCCGTTGTTGCCCATCTATTATTTTGAAAAGATCATTCTCTTCATTAACAACTAATGTTCCAATATAATAATTGTCTCTCTTTTCTTGAAAAGCATCTGCCACATCGTTCAATAATTGTTCAATTTCATCATAAGTCCAAGCAAAATTTCTCTGATAAAGAGGAATAGCATAGGTATCTTCATTTAACAAACGGTTAACGGATAAGCTTATATGTGTTTCTACCATTTATCTTTTTCCTCTTCTATAATTTGTTCCATCGTATAATTTTCAAATAATTCTCTATCTATCTTAACCATGAAATCATTCGGAGTCACAGCATGGGCTAAAACTTGAAATAGTTTTTGAACTTCTCTTTGTCTGAACTTCCCGCCTGCAGCGTAGTTTCCTACAGTAGCGTCATATATGGCTCGAGACTTCACACGGGGGTAGTAAGCCCAAATAAACAAGGTTTCTACTATTTCCTTTGATAGCTTATCTTTTCCAAATCTCTCCGCAAAGAGAGAACAAATGTTTAGAAACAGATTGTGGCACTTGCGATAGCGCCCCTTTGAACTATTGTAAATTTTTAACATACCTTCAGGGTAATCTGAACCATTTTCTTCACTCTTAGGATCATTAAAAATTCCTAACTGTTTATTTAAAACATCTATATGATCTTTAATCATTTGATGAACAGATTCAATATATTCAAAAAATTTGCTTCCATCTATGATTGGCATAGTAATTGACATAGGGAAGTTTTCAATATGACGATATAATTCTAGGTATGGAAAATTCTGATTTAAATCAACACCTTTAAAATCGTCAATAAAATCTTCTGTAAAACGCAGATAAGAACCATAACGCTTGTTAGTTAGTCCTGTTTCTCCCCTAGACCAACGTCTCATACGGAAAAGATGCTTATCAAATAGATCTTTCAGACTTAAATCGTCATCTTCCACAAACTGCTCCCATTTCTCAACAATTTTTTCATCTTCTGAGTCTTGTTGACGCAGATGATAGGCTTTGAGTAAATCATGAGGTTCTAAAGATTTTCCACGATTATTCTGAGAATCAAATAATTGAAAGGCTTCTGCCAAACGTTCCTCTGGCATGATGATACAAGAAATAGAACAATTTTCCAATAAAAATTCGCAAATATCTTTTGCCTGGCTTGTACCAACCAATTGAGTTAAATTTTCCCACTCGTTATAATTTTCGCTTGCATGATAGCAGGATATCTCTCCAAATTCAGCACCTAAAAGTTGATTAGCGCCTTCATAATCCTTTAACTTTTCTAATGAATGAAGAAACAAGGAAATAGAAATTAGTCGTTGTTGCCCATCTACAATATCTAAGTATCCACCATTATCATGAAAGATAACAGAGCCAACTTGATATTCCTTTTTTTCCATAGCATCTCGTAAATCATAAAAAAGATTACGAATATGCTTTCTGTTCCACTTATAAGGTCTTTGATAAGAAGGAATCCGCAAATTTCCTTCTTTCAATAGCTCTCCAACCTTTTTTGAAGTAAATTGAATACCCATTTCATCCGCCTTTATTGTATTTTTAAAAAACTACAAATTCATATGAATCTGTAGTTAAGAGTGGCTAATTCTTTTGAATAAAAATCATTTATCCATCAAAACAAATCATCAAAGAGACTGAGCTGGTTGTCTTCTGGCATATTACCAAGAATGCCCATCTCATCCATCTTTTCAACCAGGGTTGAAGAGACACCGCCGCGCTTACGGAGTTCTGTTTTAGAAAGGAATTCTCCTTCTTCACGCGCCCGCACGATTTGCTTGGCAACGTTCTCTCCTAGACCATCCATCGCGACAAATGGCGGAATGAGGGTGTCCCCATCAATCAAGAATTCTGTCGCCTGACTGCGATAGAGGTCCAGCTTGCCAAACTTGAAGCCGCGCTCCCACATCTCATTGACAATCTCAAGGGTGGTGTAGAGGTCGATCTCCACATTGGAAGCTTCATTGTTCTTGCGTTTCTCAGCAATCTCCTTCATCCGAGCTTTCACGGCCTCAAGGCCAGCCCCCATGGTTTTGATGTCAAAGGCTTTGGCCCGAATCGAGAAGTAGGCACAGTAATAATAGAGAGGTTGATGCACCTTAAAGTAGGCCACACGAAGGGCCATCATAACATAGGCCGCCGCATGGGCTTTGGGGAACATGTACTTGATCTTCCCACAGGACTCGATGTACCACTCAGGAACATTGTTTTCCTTCATGGCTTGGATGTAGCCATTGCGCTCTTCTTCTGAGATCTTGAGCCACATGCCTTTCCGCACGCGCTCCATGATGGTAAAGGCCGTCTTAGGCTCGAGCCCTGCGTGCATGAGGTAGACCATGATGTCATCCCGACAACCGATAACGGTTGATAGGTCAGCAATGCCCGCCTTGATCAAGTCTTGGGCATTTCCCAACCACACGTCGGTACCATGAGACAGACCAGAGAGCTGCAAAAGCTCCGCAAAGGTCGTCGGATGGGTCTCATCGACCATGCCCCGAACGAAGTTGGTCCCAAACTCTGGGATCCCCAGCATACCGGTTGAAGTCCCGATTTGCTCCGGTGTCACTCCTAGGATATCGGTCCCAGAAAAGAGTGCCATGACACCTGGATCATCCATAGGGATATCATTTGGATCGATGCCTGACAAGTCTTGAAGTTTCCGAATCATGGTTGGATCATCGTGTCCCAGGACATCAAGCTTGAGGACGTTCTCATCGATATCGTGGAAGTTAAAGTGGGTGGTCTGCCATTCAGCTGTCACATCATCTGCCGGATACTGGACCGGAGTAAAGTCATAGACATCCATATAGTTTGGAATAACAACGATCCCCCCCGGGTGCTGACCGGTCGTCCGCTTCACCCCAGCGGCACCTTGGGCCAGACGTTCGACCTCGGCATCTCGATAGTACTTGCCAAAATCACGCTCATAGCCCTTGACAAACCCATAGGCTGTCTTGGCCGCAACCGTACCTACTGTTCCTGCCCGGAAGGCGTATTCTTCCCCAAAGATATCACGAACATCCAAGTGGGCGCTCGGCTGGTCTTCCCCAGAGAAGTTCAAATCGATATCGGGTACCTTGTCCCCATCGAAACCAAGGAAGGTTTCAAAGGGAATGTCCTGCCCATTTTTGCTGAGCTTGTGGCCACAGTTTGGACAATCCTTGTCTGGCATATCAAAACCAGATCCATAAGAACCGTCTGTGATGAACTCACTGTATTGGCACTGGCTGCAGACATAGTGAGGCGAGAGCGGATTAACCTCGGTGATCCCGATCATGGTCGCGACAAAGCTGGATCCAACGGATCCACGCGATCCAACCAGGTAGCCCCGCTCATTGGAACGGTGCACCAGCATTTGCGATGCCAGATAAATCACGGCAAAGCCATTCCCCAAGATAGAGGTCAATTCCTTTTCAATCCGCAGATCGACAATATCAGGGAGCGGATTACCATAGATCTCAAAGGCCTTCTGATAGGTTAACTCGGCAACTGTCTCTTCGGCCTTGTCGATAAAGGGTGTATAGAGGTCGCCCTTAACCACTTCGACAGGCTCAAAGGTCTCTGCTAGTGCATTGGTATTTTCAATAACAATCTGACGCGCCAATTCTTCTCCCAAAAAGGCAAATTCATCCAACATTTCATTGGTGGTTCTGAAATGCGCTTTAGGAAGTGGCGCTGGCTGGGCATCTTCTCCATGCCCGATGGTCCGGTTGATCATGGCCCCTTGACCGAGACTGCGGACAATGATCTCCCGATAGATCTCATCTTCCGGTTCCAGATAGTGGACATTCCCTGTGGCAAGAACGGGCTTGCCAAGGCGATCTCCCACCTCAATCAAGCTCTTGATAATGGTCTGGAGCTCCTCCATGTCCTTGACCTGTTCCTTGGCAATGAGGGGCGCATAGATAGCCGGTGGCATAACCTCGATAAAGTCGTAGTACTTGGCCACTTCGACCGCCGCATCCACTCCTTGCGACATGACCGCATCAAAGACCTCCCCTTCTGAGCAGGCCGATCCGAGGATCAAGCCCTCGCGGTGGGCGTCCAGCACGGTCTTTGGAATCCGTGGAACTCCTTCGAAATACTTGGTCCCAGAAAGAGAGACCAGTTTAAACATGTTCTTAAGGCCGGTCTGATTCTTGACATAGAGAGTCGCATGCTTGACCCGGGCCTTCTTATAAGAATTCTCATCGATCAAATCGATATTCAGATCCTTGAGATTGGTCACCCCATGCTTTTCAGCGACATCTTTGATGAAGATAAAGAGCAGGCGTCCCGTTGCTTCCGCATCGTAGTTGGCCATGTGGTGGTGCTCCAAGCCTACTCCAAAGCGCTTGGTCAATGGTCCCAAGCCATGCCGTTTAAAATCTGGGTAGAGGTTGCGGGCAAATTCCAGCGTATCGATGACTGGCTGGGTAATCTTTGGTAAGCCATAACGCTCATAGTTAGCATTCATGAAGCCCACGTCAAAGGTGGCATTATGGGCAACGAGAACCGTTCCCTCACAGAAGGCCTGAAATTCCTTCAAGACCTGCACCAAGGGCTTAGCCCCCCGGACGTGCTTGTTGGTGATCCCTGTCAATTGGGTCGTAAAGGCGGACAGAGGATGGCCCGGATCGATAAATTCGTCAAATTCCTCAATGACATTGCCCTTGTACATCTTAGAAGCAGCGACCTGAATCAAGTCATTGTAGATGGCTGACAGTCCTGTCGTTTCCACGTCAAAGACCACATAAGTCGCTTCATTGAGGTCCAGATCCACCTCGTTATAGGTGATGGGCACCTTATCTTCTACGATATTGGCTTCCATCCCATAGATCAGCTGGATCCCAGCCTTCTTGGCTGCTTTAAAGCCATGCGGGAAACTCTGCACATTGCCATGGTCAGTGATAGCCACCGCCTTATGCCCCCACTCAGCTGCCTTGGCGATCAGCTCTTCGACTTCCGGCAGGGCATCCATAGTCGACATATTGGTATGCGCGTGAAATTCTACCCGGCGCTCGCCCTCTGGCATCAGGTCCTTGCGGGCATAATGGACGACTTCCTGGATGTCTTGGACATTCATGGTCAAATCGCGCGTGAAATTGTTCATTTCGATATTTCCCCGCACCCGTAGCCAGCTGTTCTTCTTGATCATGTCAAACTTCTGGGCTTCTTCCTCATTTTTGACCCATTTCTGAAGGGAAAAACTAGAAGTATAGTCGGTCATCTTAAAGCTGATCAAGACCCGACCGGTCCGTGTTACCTTGTGCTCCACGTCAAATACCACACCCTCAAAGACAATCCGGTTCTCTTCCGTTGTGATCTCGATCATCGGAGTGATCTCGGCCTTGTCTAGCTTAGGTTTAGCCGCAGCCTTCTTAGCTTTGAAATCAAAGGCCGGCTTTTCTTCAATCGCAGGTGGCGGAGCCATCTGGGCCAAGGATTCCATAGCCCGCAAGGTCTCTTCATTGGCCACTTGGAAGATCTTTTCATTTTCCTCCTCAAAGCGCGCCACTTCTTGCTCTGTCAACTCCTCATCAGACTCCACCCGACAGGTGAAATGCGGAAAACCAAAGGCTTCCAACTGCTTGGCAAGGTTAGGCAAATGGTTCTTGCGGAAATGCTCCGTATCAACCGAAGAAGGCCCTGAGATGATCAATTCCTGCCCTTCTGCGCGCACCTGCAAGTCTTGGTAGAGCCCCTTAAAGCCTTGACTAGCGCAAGGGCCTTCCTCAAAGACCTCACGATAGTAAGCCTGCAATAAATCCGCAGAAAAATCCTGATTGGCCACTTGGATGGTAAAGGTGGCCTGGTTTCCTGTCTTTGAAAATTCATCCTTCAAGCGCTGGCGCAATTCCTTAAACAAAGCAATCGGCAAGACTTCCGCAAAAGCAAAGCGGAACTCCCAAATCCGACTGACCTTGTGCACCACGACTTCTTGAATCTCCGCATGCAAAAAGGCACTGGAAGATCGCATCTCCAGCGGCATATCCAGCTGATCCATTAAAATTTCATAGGTGTTGGACATTGTTTCTCCCTTGATCTTGATTCTTTTGCTCGCTTTTGAGTAGCCTACTTTCTAAGCAAAAACAGACCATTCAAAAACATTCGTAACCCTTATTTTATCACAATTTAAGGATTAATTCGAGGGAGAAGTGAAGACGAAAAAATCACCGATAGGACGGTGATTCACATACTTATTGTGTCATTGTCGTTTTTCATAATTTGATTTCATTAATTCTAATAATTGAAAATCACAACATTGATTCTTTATTAAAGCTTGGTACGGATTCAAATCTGATAGCTTTCCTACCCCTACTCGCATGTGATAAACCTTTATGGCTTGAGCAACTATCTTTTCTATATTATTTTTTACTAAATCATATTGTTTAGATAATAGTATTGCGTATTGTTTATCTTTTGATAAATTGTAAAATATAGTGCAACAAAAAAACTCATAGCCTTTCATTGGTGTATACTGTAAGTAACCACACAAACAGAACCCGAGGAAAAACTATGAGCTACTCCATCTTTCCATAACCGACCGAATAAAGATAGAAACCTACTTAGAACTAGGTTTGAAACCTTGCCGAATTGCAAGTAAACTTGGCGTCCATAAGTCTACCATTTCAAGAGAATTAAGACGATGCCAAAATGGATATTCCGCAGCCTTAGCACCGGAACAGTACGACCACAGAGCTAAGCAAAAGGGTCGGAAGTCTCGTTTGACACCCAAGCTGAAAAAGAAATTGAGAAGGGTTTAAAATCCTCCTGCAATCGAACAATTGTTTCCTTGAACTCTTTGGTATATTTTTGGCTCCTTTGGTTAGATACTATTCTACCAAAACGTGTCCATAAAATCATACTAACATCAGATCATAAGAAAATCGAATGGTCTTGCTTTGCCATTCAGGCTGAATATTTCGGTTCATGATTGGATACTTGTTATCCCACAGGATAAGGTAAGACTCTAGTTTAGATCTTAGTATGCTAAACCAAGTTTTGTCCATTTACCTGTATCTAGATTTAATAGGAAATGAAAACGATCGCGACCGTAGGAATCTCTATTCTCCTCAATGACTGCATCGCAAACAACCTTTATTTGGTTACTGAGAACATCTGTGACATAAGCCATAGTATAACCCTTAGGAGATTCGGCTTTATAAATGAGATTGCCAAATAAATCAAATATTTTCATTTCAGTTACTGAAGTTTGTTTAGACGAGGTTCTATAAATAACTAAAATCAGTTTTTGATTAGGATAGAAAGAGACTGTTTCTTTATAAGGAATCTCTAGTTCATACTCTTGATTATATCCCCAGGAAATAATGTCCGTCGAATCATGATATTGGAATATTAACACCCCGTCTATAGAGTAATAGTAAAAATCTGATGCAGTAAAATTTTTTCCAACTCCAATAAAAATAACATTTTTATCTTTATCAAAGTCTGCAAATATTATATTTTCTATGTGAATTTCTATAGTTTCTCCATTATTCTCCCACTTAACACTTTGGTCAGTATATCTAACTCTCATATAAAGTATCCTTTCCCTATTCTATGTTACGAATTCCAATTATCTCTAAATAATTCATTTTTTCTCTCCCCATCAACATTTCGATCTGATTGGGACCACCTGGCAAATACCTGTTGATTTCTAAGTCTATTTGAGGTCCAATAGGTCCTACATTTGCAGGTATTTCACTCCCTTCTTTAACTCTATATTGGACAACTCTATCAATATCAGGTTTCCAATTATATTTTACTGCCAATCTATCTCTAACATATTGTCTGTCCGATATTGTATTTATATCTGTAGCAAAATTTCCAGGCCATGTATCCAACTGTTTACTGCGTGGAGCCATTGCCATTTCAAATGTATCTCCTCCTTTAAGAATTTTAAAAGAAGGTTTTACATTTAGTGGCCATGGATCTTGCTCATACAAAATCTTATTGTAATCGTCAATTGTCCCATTTGGTATATTCTTTTTAAAGTCTTGCCATGTTTCTTCAGATCCCATCCCTTTACTACGCCAATAACCGCTATATCTCTTAGCTTCAATTGGATCCATCAAATCGCCAGTATATGGTCTTAAGTCTTTCTGCAGAATCTGTTCTTTATTATACTTCGGCGCTTCGACATCGTGGACATCTTTCACCTCTGGAACATCCAAATCAACCTTCGGCTTAACTGTTCCTACCTGATCAACCGATTCACCCTTTATAGTAGATAAATCTTTCGATTTTGTCAACACATCAATATCTGGTTTCTTGGATTTTGGAACTACAGTTGCTGCTCCAGCCACTGCTTCAACTGGTTTAATTTTTGATGTTTCCACATCCACATGAGGTTTAGGAGTCGATGCCAAATCTGCTTTTACAGTTGGTTCTATTTTCAGATCTAATTTAGGATTTTTCTTCTGATGAACAACTGTTGGATCAATTTTAAGCTTCTTAGAATTTAATCCCGAACTATCGACTTCAATATGCTGTTTCGTAGAATTTGTTGGTATGTCAGGTACGTCAGTAGCATTCGTCTTACCAAATTTCCCGTTTAAGAGGCCTCCCGCTTTCTTTGCAGCGAAACCTTGTGCTTGTCCCATCACCAGATTTCCGATAGCTGCTTTGGGATCTTTATCAGTAGCAAATGCATAAACCACTTTAGATGCATCATTTACATCATCTGCATGCGAGGCAAGTTTTAATAGAGTAGATCCAGCTTTCCCAGCTTTTCTCAATTTCATTAAATAGGATCCAGCTCCTGCAGACAATACGACTGATGCTGCATCAATTCCGGCCCATACTCTCTCTTCAGTAGACAGCCGATCTCCTGTGATCATTGTATGACCTGTGAATGCTGAGTAGGCACTATCTGTAGCAAGATAAGCCGTCGAGGCAGAAGTAAGTACTAAAGAGCCTCCACCAGTAAAAGGAGAGAGCACAACTCCTCCTACAGCTGCTACCCAGGCAAGTATCTTGATACCTGTATCAACTTTTTGAAGAGTTTCTCTATGCTCCTCATAATAACGACTTGCTTTTAGTTTTTGGTAGTCCGGAATTTCTTTCGGATACATTAATTCAAGAACTTCCTCTGCACTCTTTCCTTTAATTTGCTTGAGTTGCTCATCTGTCATTTTATCCTTATGCTTCAGAGATTCTTTTACAGCTTCTAGACGTTTACTGTAGACATCTTTTGCCGCCTTAATGGGAGAGGCTTTCCCATCAAGGATTTCTGATAAAGAATAAGGAACTTCTTTCTTATCATCGTAGTACGCGGTAGGAGCGCATATATTCCCATTAACGGGTCTATAATTGTGTTCAGTTCTTGTTAAATTCTTTGTTTTATATTTTGATTCCGATCCATTTATTTTATTCAAACCTTCCAGCACTTTATCAATACCAAGTGTAAACTTACTATCAATATTCTGCATAATATTTTGATGAATTTTCTGAGCACTTTTTAGTATCTTAGAGACTCGGGTCGTAGCTTTATCAAATTCATCACTATTTTTAGTAACATTTAACGCCGCCTCACCGGTTTGCACATAAAGATCTGCCACGCCCTCACTGGTAACAGTTTTAGCCACTTCCTCAATATCGTTGATAAGCTGACTCATTGATTTGCTAGATCCACCACTAGGATAGCCACCACTGACATAATTGCTATATGCGTTGACACTGCTAGTAGATCCTCCACCACCAGATTGTAAATTCGAACCTGCTTCAGAAAAGTCGCTTTTATTTGAGTAATACTTGCTCATCTAATTCCCCTTTTCGCTTCCTTCTTTCTCCTGTTCCTTAATATCATCTTGAATTTGTTGAACGGCTTCTTTCGGATTATTATTTATATAATTCTTATCTTCTTGAGATGTTGTTGGTAATTCCAAAAATAACCCGGCTACATAAGTCGCCATAACCTTATCTACATCAACCATTCCATCATAGGTATTCTGCGCATGTTGCCACAACACTTCTGCTAATGTTCCAAACTCTTGTGCCTTTAAAACATAGTTTTCAAAACCATTATTTGCCGAGCGGCCTGCGACTAAATCATGAAATGCCCCTTGAGAAGATAACGATGAGATAGTTGAGCTAATATGACTCAATTTTGCAGTAATTTGACTTGCGTACTCCACTATTGTCATACAGTGATAAATTAATTGTTCCTGATCAGACAAGACCAACTTAATATCTACTCCCATAATTCTCCCTTCACTTTTAATTTCTGAATTAATTGTTTCTTAAACTGCTCACCACTAATAGATCTGCGAGTCTGGTTCTCCATATCATATTCATATAAATATTGGTCACTCCTGTAGTATAGTCTGTCTTGAACATTATGTGACGAATCATTAATTTGAATACGAAGTGCATCATCATTTGGATGATGAAAAACTAGTTTTAAATAAGCTTCTGCTTCCCATTCTGAATGCAGATAATCTTTTTGATTAGCGTCTACATTTTGTAGGATCGGATAAAGTGATATTAAAGAGGCTAAGAATATAGCTGTACCCATGCGATCAATTAAAAACTCATTTTCATCATTTTGAATGAGAATAATTGCCATCCTGTCATACTCATCTACATTAGGAGAATAAAAAAACATTTGATTGACATTACAATGATAATTAGCTTGTGCATACTCATCTAGATAAGCACCATATTGTATGCATTCTTCCGTAGGTGTCCCATCTACAATCAACTCCATATTCGATAGGTCTTCAAAACCCTTTTCTACTATTCTCAATAAAGCTTCTTTTCTAGTTTCACCTTCTTTGGCAGGCAAAGGAAGAAAAGCAATATCATTTGAATGATCATTAAACATATGTAGCGCATATAAAGCTTCTAACGTAAACATCATGCTCCGTCAATCTCCTTTATGACTGTTGATGAAGGAATTGAAGAGAGAAGCCCCTCAAGACCGTAAATTGTTGTTTTAAAATCTTGGATATTGTTAAAAAAATCAGCACGATAAGTTTCAAGAAATGTTCGCAATTCTACGTACTGGTCTTTTGCTTTTCCCTTCCACTCTTTTTCAAGTCCTTTTAGTGAAGTAATCTCAGCATCTATCGAATTAAATAGGTTGGCAATCTCTATCAATTCATTTTCAATTGCCGCTATATTACTATCATCATACTCAACAGTAGAACTTTCATAGGTAGAGTCTATAGAGTTAATATTTGTATCCATCCGTTTTTCCTTTCATCACCAAATCCATTCCCAAAAAGGTTTTCCCTTATTATATTTTGATTTATTACTACTGATTGAACTATCTAATGCAGCGATTTTGGCAGTCAAAGTACTATATAAATTTTTATATGAGGTATTCGCATCTCTCACAAAATCCGTGAATTCTTTGATCTTATCTTTATCATTTTGTAGTTTTGTTTTCATAGTTGAAAGATAATGATATCCTTCATTTCCATCAATCTTTTTAATTGCATCTTTACATTCATCAATATATTTCGTAAAGTGTTTTAGTGAAATATCCTTATCTAGCCCATGGTTACTAATCGCATTTTTTACTCTTATATATTTTTTTCTTTCCGCTATATCACTATCAATTTGTGCTTTCAAACTTGCATCACTCATTACTTACTCCTTCACTTTCAACCAATTTTGCTGTTTTGCTTTTTCTGCAATATCATGTGCTTTATTAATATCTAAGGATGATTTATCAGAGGTTGAATTTGACTCAATACTTTCTTTAATTTCTTGACCAGTTTTAAATTCTTCTTCAGATATAACTGAAGAAGGTGTTGTCGATTTCTCCTTAGGTTCCTCTGCGCTCTCATCCGTTACAGATTCTACATCCCTATTATTACTTATAATCTCTGAACCTATATCTGTTTTTGGGACAGGCCTATAAAACATGAAGAATCCTACAATGACTGTTAAAAGAGCAACAGCCGATATTATAATCCCCTTCTGCATATCTTCCACAGGTATTTCAACACCCTTAATAGATAATTCCTTCCACTCCGGATGTTCTTCCTCAGCTTCTTTCTTTGCTTTAAAAGCAGGCGTAATCAACACCTGGTTCATTAAAGTAAGTGCTCCAAGCGTCATCAGTAAAAAAGGAATATGGCGTGATTTACTGATAATAACAAGGATCCCTCCTATAATAGCAATCAAGGCAATGATGATATTAATTGTAGTCCAAATTCGCAGTTGTTTTTTCATTTGTAAATAAATTTCTTTTGACATTTCTTTTTCCTCATTTCATAATCCTCAACTTCGTCTGAGAAGCTGGATAGTATAGTTTTACTTGATCTACTGGCCGAACTAACTCACGATCAATACTTGTCCGATTATAGATAGTCTGATCCAATACATTCAAGGGCATCAAAGCTGGATCTATTTGGGACTTCAAATACTTGGCTGTACCATTATAAGCTGAAATAATGTTCTTTTGTATACTAACTCCAAAATGCAAACCTACATTTAAGCCCTTCTTTCATTAACAGAGTAGTATTATTTGCCTCTCCCCCTCATTCTGCTACAAATCTATCCATCTCATGATCAAAGATACAATGTTTAATTTCACTACCATTTTGTCATGCACACTTCCTTTGTTAAATTTGCTTTAGAAGCGCAATTCCACACGAGATAGCTATTCATGACATATCCTTCAGAAAAATGACAATAGATCAATTAAATACTACTATTATACCGAAAATTAGTTTGATGATCAAAATAATCACTAAATGGAGAGAGCTTAGAGAGTTAAAAAGAGAGAAATGGTCGTTCTCTCTTAGTGTTAGTTCTTTACAATTTCCTATTGATTATGAAAAGGCGCTTTTCATCACCTCTAATTACTCCGGCAATTCTATCTTCAAACTCATATCCGTCGGTTGTAACACTTTCTGAACCGCCGCAAGAAAGGCCAATCCATTATCAGATGGGGAATACTGGAATGTGATATGGATGATTTTTTTATCAAACTTATCACCATATCGCTCCACATACTGCTTGCTTTCGAGGAAGTAGATGTAGTTGTTGAGTTTTTCTTGGAGCATTTCCAGGTGAACTCCTTCTATTTCCTCCTGCCAGTCAAGAGGATCTACAAGAAGAAGTTCCAAATGATTGCCTACTGTTCCAATTGCATCCAGTTCCGTTGGTTTCAACTCCAAAGAGACAGCTTGTTTTACCAATGTACGAAATTCATCTACAGAGAATAATCGCTTACTGTGCTCAGGGTTTTTTAAAATTACAGATGGATTATTTTCAATGAAGAGCTTAGTAGATTCATCTTTTGTATATTGATTTTTAGATTTCCAGAAACCATAATGAGCATAATTCATCAACTCTTGACCTGTATGCTCACCTGCCAAATAACTGTCCACTGCTTCTTTCGGAATTTCTTTAACAACTTCTGGCATGGTAATATTAAACGTTGGATAGCGCAAGAAATATTTATCTCCATCTTGACAAATTTCTAACACATCCTTCTCACTTACGTGAATTGTTTCCATTCTTATCTCCTTTATCGTTTTCCCAAATTTCAATTAGGTCTAACTTATCTATTGGAACTTTATCAATAACTGCCTCAGGAACTCCTCCTAGATATGTTTTCCCTCCTGGACGCCACTGTGGGTTTACGCGTGAACCTTCTTCATTTCCGTCGGGAATTCTATAATTATGAACTTCTTGTGGCACTACCATTTTAGGAGAATCTCCTAGGCTACCAGGGTCTAATCCTAATAAAGCTTCTAACTTTCTAGCATCACCATTAGCTTCTTTGATCATAGCATCCGCTACATGTCTAGGAAAAACAAATGCTCCATCATCTCTGCCAAACTGATTGTATCTTATAATATTTTCATTATCCTTGACAAAGGCCGCTACTCCACCATCAAACAGTCGTTTATGTTGTTCTAAATACTCTTTTGAAAGATAAACTTCTGGATTAGGTCGTAAGACTCCATTTTCCGGATCTGGTTTAATAGCAGTGATAGATTTTATTTGAGCGCTACTCAAATCTGCCTTCGGAAATTCGCTTAAGTAGGTCTGCCATTCAGGCGAGAACTGGGAACTACCACTGATGATATCAATTCTGGTTCCTTTTGGAATTTCAGTCCCTCCAGCAAATTTTCCTTTACCTGCACCAACAACTTCTCCACCATATTTCGATAAATTGTCAAGAATTTCTTGACGTTTCTTTGGTAGACCATCTTTTGCAGTTGTATAATCTTGAATTCGAATATTTCCTGACTCATCAAATCCAATAGCTTTCAATCGAATCTTTTGGTCTTTACCATCCGCGTTATGAGTTTTAACTGTAATATTCGTTTCAACATCGTTATTGTTTAATTTAAATTCTTCAATTCTATTACCTGAAAAGGCCTCATAGGTAGAGAAATTTTGTTTGGATATGTCATGTTTTTTGAGCCACTCAGACATGGACAATGGTTCGCTGCCGCTCTTTAACTTTCTATCAACATAATTTTGATATTCCAATTCAGTATTTTTAATTTTAAATGGTGGCATTTCGCCCACATTAGCAATACTACCAGTGGAAAAATCATTATTGTTTGTAAGATTTTGGTTGGCTATATCACTTCTTTCAAGCCACTCGGTTATGGATAACGGTTCGCTGCCACTCTTTAACTTTCTATCAACATAATTTCGATATTCCAATTCAGTATTATTAGTTGAAAATAGAGGTGACTCATCTGTATTTGTCAATACATTTATACTTTGTGATTTATTTTGAGCACGTGCCAATCCTGCTCCCCCTAGTTTGCCAATACCAAAACCAATTAGAGACATAGTTGGATCTTCACCCTTCACCACATAATCATACCCCGTATGTAGTAAACCAACTCCATCTCCTATTCCATTTCCTGTTTTATTAACAGCATTGATAATGTCATCAGTAACTCCTGCTGCTTTTAAACCTTTTCCTAAACCAAGTGTACCAAGTGTCCAAAGTGTCTCTACACCAGCCCATATTCTATCATCTGTATCAAGTTCAGTTCCAGCAAGCATAGTGTGTCCTGTTGCTGCAGCATATCCTCCTGAAGTAGCTTCATACGCTAACCCTAATGTACCTGCTCCCGACGCAACAAGGGTAGCTCCTGCTACAACTCCTGGACTTGCTGCTCCAAATGAAACTGCACTTGCAATAAGTGAAACTACAATTAAACCGATACCCAGATATGCTTCCAGAGGCTCCAACCATGCTTTATTATCCTCTTGCCACTGAAAATGTTTAAGTGAGCTATAATTCCCAGCTTGTTGATACTTAAAAAACATGGATAATAATTCTTCATCTGTCTTGTTACTTAAATAAACGGGGCCATCATCAAGATGTTGTTTTTCGAATATTTTACGTAAGTCACTCACACGTTTTAGATAAACTTCTTTTGTTGCTGCTATCGGACTCTGTTGGTAATCTAGCAACTCTGCTAAGGTATAGTACTTGGTTTCAGTGCCTGCTATTCCTTGAGTTTCACTTTTCATTTTTATTACTTGATAGGAAAGATGAGTAGTTGTATAAGGATTGTTACTTCCATTGACACTATTTAACGACTCTAAACTGGCATCAATTCCTGTCGTAAATTTATTATCGATTCTCTCCAACACTTCACTATGAATTCGTGTAGCCAAATTCAGCATTTTTTCAACTTTATCGTAAGAAGTAGCAAATGTTATTTCTGGCATCTCCTTTCCTAGCTCCGCATCCCCTACTGGACTATAGAGAAAAGACAGCCCTTCATTCTGGACAACTTCTGTAACTTCCTTAATATCTGATAAAGCATTGGTCACTTGAGATCTGGCATAACTGACTGAACCAGTCATCGAACTAGCTTGTAATCCTGCACTAAAATCTGGATGATTAGAATAGTATTTTGTCATATTTACCTCATTCTTGTTCCGTAGATTCAGGGTTACTTTGGTCAGTAGAGACCGGCTTACCCTGTAAAGCATCTTTGATTTTCTCAAAAGATTCCTTCGGGTTCTTACGAATATAGGCTTGTGTATTCGATAGTTCCTTTTGTTGTTCAGCAGAAATAGGTGACGTAAGAGGTGCCTTCGCATTCAAAATAAAATTGGCAATTTGTATCGCCTGAATATTGTCCATATCAACAAATTCCTTATAAGTATCAACTGCATGTTGGTGGAGAATACTTGCCAATGTTTCCATTTCTTGAGCTTTCACGGTATAGAAATTTAAATCCTTGTCTTTCGATATATACTGTTTAAAAATACCTTCACTGCTTACATCTGGTAGAGCGGTAATTGCGCCAGATATATGTGAAATAGCTTGCCTACAAGCAATCACTATATTATTAGCTTTTAGGATCAACTCTTCCTGTTCATTCAACTCTATCCCAATAGCACCATCACTTGTATTTATTCCTTGTAAGTTCGATTTTGCCATTTTACACTCTCACTTTCATACCTTTAATCAGTGTGTGTTTTAACTCATCAGCTGATACTGAACGAATTCTTTCACGCATTAAATCATATTCAAATAAACCACTATCAGTATTAAAGAAGAGGACATCTCCTGTGATTTTTCCCAATTCCTCTGTCATCAACCGTATCATTTTTGAATTTTTATAATAAAATTGCAACTTCATATAAGCGTATGGTTCCCATTCAGCTTTTAAATAATTTTTTTTCTTTTCATTTAAATTATGTAAAATTTCATGGTTTTCCATAAGAATGCTTAACAGAGCAATGGTGTTAAAATAATCAATTATAAATTCACCCTCAGCAATTTTTTTAATAATCACTACCATTCGCTTCCCCTGATCAATACCAGGAGCGCAATAATAATTACTGTCTATTTGAAAATGATACGAACTTTTGGCGTACAAGTCTAAAAAATATCCATAGACTACGAATTCAGGTGTTGGTTGACCATCTTTAACAAGTTCCAAAGCCTCTAAATCTTTATAGCCCTTTTGTAACACCTTCTGTAGCTGTGATTTTCTATTCTCATCTGAGTTAAGTGGAGGCAATGGGATAAAAGGCAAATCATTAGAATAGTCATTCATCAAGTGCAATGTATATAGTGCTTCAAGAGTTAATTTGGTCATACCTGATCTATCTCCTTTATTACATCTGCTAGGGGGATTTGATCTAATAAGCTATCTAAACCTATCACACATATCTTCAATTTTTCAACACTATTCATATAATCATTACAATACTGTTTTAAAATATTTTTTAAATCAAGATACGTTTGTTTCGCTTCACCTTGCCATTGAGCTTCGTATGATTCCATAATTTCTATTTGAGTTTTAACCTCTTCAAGCTGGAAAACTGCACTATATAAATCCAATTTAATATTAATTAAATTACTACTGTCATATTTTATTGTTTCAGCACTTCCCCAAGAACCACTACTATCATTGATCCAAGTATTCATTACATCTGCCATACCAAACTCCTTTCATAAGAGCAATTAGAGATAATAATATTCATCAAAAAACCTACTTTGCCTTTAATTCATTTTTATCATTAGTAATAAGAATATCGAGCGAGGTAATATAAGTCTCCAAAGTCTCATACATACGTTTAAACGAACTAGCCGATTGTTGGACGTGATTACGATATTCTTCCAATGTTTTAATCTCCGTTGCCAATTTTTCTCTAAAATTTGACAAGTAGCCGTATCCAACATTTCCATCAATTTTACTCAATGTATCTTTAGCAATCTCTATAAAGGCATTTATATGATTAAACTCATTTGAAAAATGTAAATTGTGACTTTCTATCGACTTCCTAACTCGCTCATATTTGCTTTTTAGAGCCGTATTGTTTTCAATATTCTTTTTAAGTTGCGCTTCTCTTTCCTTTGATTTAGCCATTGTTTTTCACCTCTTTTATTTTACGAAATTCTCTCAATTAAATAGTTGAAATTGAACAGATGAACAGTCTCTTATTCTTTTTTAAAGATCGCATTTGGTGCATTGGTAGAAGTTCTAAACTCACTTTGAGGTTTGTAAAGAAAAGCAAAACTGACAATAATCACCAACAAACTAGAACCAAGTACAAGTAACCTTTTTAAATGCCAATCCCATGGTAAAGGAATTTTAGCAGTAATACCAGATTGTCTAATCCAGTCTGGATGCTGTCTCATAATTTGATTGGCAGCAAATATGGGACGTAAATAAGTGAACAACCCTAAATTTATAACAAATCCTATAACTCTAAAATGATATTTATTAGAATAAGCAACATGATTAACTTCCATAAGGATCATGCCTAGAATCACAATTATAATTAGGAACAATATACCAATTGATCTCCATAGACCTTCTCTACGATAAAGTTTAAGTTCATCAAAAGACATTTCTTCGAATTTTTTATCCATTTTTTTCTCATTTCGTAATCTTCAATTTCGTCTGAGATGCTTGATAGTGTAAGTATACTTGATCTTCTGGCAAAGCTTCCTCACGACCAATGCTTGTCCGAGTATAGATAGTCTGATCCGACATCTTCATAGCAATCAAAGCTGTATCTAGTTGGGACTTCAAATATTTAGCAGTGTCATTGTAAGCGGAAATAAAGTTCTTATGCATACTGAATACAAAGTGTAATCCTACCTTAAGCCCCTCTTCCATTAATTGAGCAATATCATTCGTGTCTACTCCACTTTCTGATACAAATTGTCCCATATCGGTGATAAAGATATAATGTTCAAAGTCGCCACCATTTTGTCGTGCATATTGAACTTGACTTTGTAATTGTTCAATAACAGATTTAAAATCAGATGTTGACGGAACATAGTTATTAACGCTCGCAACGAATGTTTTATATTCATCGGTTGGATCCAATATTGTGACCTTATGACCTGAAACAGTTTCAATAACTGTCCGAATCATATGTTTTGTAACAAGTGACAATGAACTATCTTTATCAGAGAGCAACATCAAGTGTTTCAGTTTCTTCATTGGAAGTCCAATTGTTTCAACTTCTTCTAATTCAAGACCAACTGGTAGTCTATGATCTTCAATTACTTTTCTAGTAGTTGGCATACTCATAAAGTTCTGAATTGTCAACTCATCTGGCACCATTGGGATTCCTGCTGGTGTGTGGCCTGTCCACATCTCTTTGAGACTTTGGACTTGATCGCGAAGGTTGTTGATGATTTGGATATCATTGTCTCCTGCGACTGGTAGGGCGAACTGGACGACATCGACTTCGTCACGTTTCATGAGTGCCCGTCCCTTGATGTCTTCCATGGTAGCCGCAAGTGGCGTTGCTCCCACGATACCACGGATCTCAGAGATATCATTTTGTGGCAAGGTTAGCTGGTGCTTGAAGTTTGAATAGAGCTGAGCCCGTAGGTTGTTCTGACGGCTAGCTGTGATGATCAAGTGCACACCAATGCTGAGACCTTCACGGGAGATCCGCATGAAGAGCTTGAAGAGGTCTGTCTCATAAGGCTCGTCCTTCATAGACTCATAGCTATCCATGAGGATGACCATGGTTGGCTCTTGCTTGCCGGTCACTTCACGGTAGAGGGCGATGGTGCCGACCCCATGCTCAGAGAGGAGCTTCTTGCGGCGATCCAACTCGCGGTTGATAATCCGGATGAATTTCTGGATTTTCTCCGTCTGATCGAGCAGCAGACTATCAGCCACATGTGGCAATTGAGTCAGGGGTGCTAGACCATTGGTTCCGAAATCAAGCAGGTACATGGTCAGATTTTCTGGGCTCTGCTTGCGAGCTAGATCCATTGCGGCTGTCTGAAGGAAAGTGGTCTTTCCTGTACCTGGACTTCCGTAAAGGAGGATATTCCCATCTTTTGACAGATCGATAGCGACTGCTTCTTGCTTTTGCGCTTGCGGGATATCGGCGACCCCGATCAGGACGCTTGGAGCTGTCCGTTTTTGCCAAGCCTCGATCGGCACGACCTTGTCCAACTCATCCAGCGTGATCCGCTCTTTGAGCGGTGGCAACCATGGTTGGGCCACAGCTGCGATGCCTTCTTGTTGGTGCAAGTGATTGATTTCCTGCACGATGACATCCAGTTCTGTCGGCACTTCCTTGATTTCTTCTGCCATATCCAGACCGGAGAGGTCTTGGTTGAGGACTTCGTATTGGCCCAGTTCATTGATCAAGTAGATGGTATGGTCTTCGATCCCTAGCTGGTCCTTCTCAGGCTGGTAATCTGCTCCAGACCAAGCGGTTTGGAAGAGTTCATAGACTTCGTTATTCCCGACTTGGAGGTAGGCACGACCGGTCTGGGTGATCTCAGCAGCATCTGCCGTCCGCAGCATCTCCATGGAGTCCCCACGGTCAGCCACCTTGAGGGCTAGCTTGAAGCGGGAGTTGGACCAGATCTGGTCATCCACGACCCCAGAAGGTTTTTGCGTCGCAAGGATCAAGTGTACCCCGAGGGAACGCCCGACACGCGCGATAGAGACCAACTCCTTGATGAAGTCTGGTTGGTTGACCTTGAGTTCGGCGAACTCATCACTGATCAAGAAGAGGTGAGGAAGCGGTTCTGTCGCTTCACCGAGTTTAAATTTCTTTTGGTATTGGTTGATATGGTTGACCCCATATTGTCCAAAGAGACGCTCCCGACGATGGATCTCCGCATTGATAGAGGCTAGGGCCCGCATAGACTGGGCACCATCCAAGTTGGTGATGGTTCCAAGCAAGTGAGGCAGATCCTTGAAGAGGTTGGCCATTCCCCCACCCTTGTAGTCGATGAGGAGGAAAGCCACATCGTGTGGGTGGAAGTTGACGGCAAGGCTCAGGATATAAGACTGAATGGTTTCAGACTTACCAGAACCAGTCGTCCCTGCGATCAAACCGTGTGGACCATGAGCTTTTTCATGGAGATTGAGGTAGACCAAATCATCCTTCCCGCGCAGACCGATCGGCACTGCCAAACTTTGGTAAGGGGCATGGCTCTCCCAACGACTCAAGACCTTGAGGTCATTGAAAGTTTCTGCTTGGTACATTTCAAGGAAGGTCACCGAGTCTGGAATTGAGCTCTTGAGCTGTTGGATATGCTTCAGTGGAGCAAGGCCACGCGAGATGGCTTCCTTGTCATAGTCTTCAGGGAAGTGATCCAATTGAAAGTCAAGCTCACGAAGAACCCCTTCTTGCAAAAGCAATTGTCCTTGGTTGCGGTCCTTGATGGAGATAACGGTTTGGATATTTTCAGAAAGAGATGAAAGCACGTCTGCCACATAGATGATGGAGCAGCCTAGCTCTGTCGGATCCTCACGGAAGAACTCCATGATGACATGATCCAAAATCAAGGTTTCATCAGTGATGAGGACCACATAGTGCGGGTGGAAGATCTTGGTATCATTGGCTTTTTCTTCCTCTTTTTGCGCCTTGCGGAGCTTGAGGATCTGGTTGAGACTGTTCAAGACCTGATCGCGTGTCCGCTGATTGTAGACGAAGCTACGGACATTCATGTCTTGCAGAGTTGCATGAGGCAACCAGCGCATCCAATCCCAGCTTTCTTTTTCTTCTTCTGGAATGATCGGAATGATGGTCAGATCATGGTAAGAGTGAAAGACAGCCAATTGGGCAACCAGGAGTTGCAACTGCTCTAGCACGATAGGACGAGGACCGACGTACCCTACTGGTCCACGATTGAGGCTGGCTACAATCGGAAGATTATCGATCTTTTGATGAGCTTGGAAAAGAGCATAGCCTTCTTCTTCCAAGGCATCTTTCTTCCCACTGCGCTCTTCCTGACCATATTTGAGCTCATAGCTGGTTGGAACCTTGCCCAAGCCCAAACGATAGGCCAAAAAGTCAAAATGAAGCGGTGTTTTTTCGTAGATTCGTGAGTCATAGCGTTTGACCATCTTGGTCAAATCTTCGATCGCTGGGAAATGGTAAAACATGCCTTCTCGTTGCTTCCGAGATAGCTGTTCCAAGTCCTTGGCCTTGTCCTTGAGATAGAGATGGTAGAGCTCCACGCGCTCTTTCTTGTCTTCTTTGTATTTCTTACGATTCTTGAAGAATCCTTGAACAGAAAAGATCACACTAACCACAGACATGGATACCGTCGCGATGATATAGAGTCCCCGCGGTTGGAAAATGGTGATCAAGAGGGTCACCCCAACCATGATGAGGGGTGGCATGATCAACTTCAAGAGTTCATCTGATGGCTTTTGAGGCTCCGCTCCCGGAGGATTGATCAAGATCTTGTCTTCCGAACTCCGGTAGATGATCCGCGGAGACCGGTGGTACTCTGGATAGTCCTTGTAGAAGTCATAGCGTGAATGCAAGCGTGGCACCAGATAAGGACTCACTTCGACAGCCCCTTCCACGCCAAATTCTTCTGGATAGAGCTTAAAGGTCACATCTCCAATGGCCAGTTCATCCCCAAAGGCCAGTGGAAAAGTCGCTTCACTGACGAGTTTGTGGTTATGGTAGAGTTTTCCGGATAAGAGCTGGCAAGTCCAGGTCTGCTCTTTTTTCACAAGGAGAAAGCGTACTGGATAGTGCAAGCGCACATCGGCACCCTTTTCATCTGCTACGAGGATTTCTTCCTTGTCTAACAGTTCATAGGTATGGACTTCTCCTGTCGCCAAGTAGCAGACCACGTCCCCAAGGATCTTGCTATTTTCAAGCACACCCTTGTCTTCACCATACTGGTAGAAGATTTCTCCTTGACTCCATTGGAAATGAAGTGGATTTTCTTGCGAAGCCAGGGTCAACTGAGCTGTTTCTTGATTCGATACGGTCGCTGTTTTTCCCTCTTCTAGCGCTAGCTCATAGCGAAAACCTTTTTTATAGAGTATGATACGTTTTTTCATAGACTACTCCTTGTGGTCGCTAGACTCAGTCGAGCTTGCAGTTGTAGAAGACGAGCTTTCTGTTGAGGAACCTTCTGTAGACGAAGCCGTTGTTGAGCTGCTAGTGGAAGCTTTGGTTTCATCTGTCTCTGCTTCCAAGAGTTTAGAGCGGGCATCCCAGTATTTCTTGTATTCGCCCTCTAGCTCAGAGAGTTTCTTCTCGCGCTGTTCACCAGAGAGTTTTTCGCTATCACGTGTCGCCTTGATTTCTTTACGAAGGGCATAGATGATCAAGTCTGAATCGTCGATCCGCTTGGCTGTATCCAGCGCTTGGGTAAAGTCATGACGGCCGATATAGATCCAGTAGTGGAGATAGAGACTGTCTGATTTGAGCGTGACGTTGTTAAGGATGACCTTCTTTTGATCTTCTGAGAAATTCAAGCCTTGCAAATAAGACGTTGCCAACTCATATTTCTGTGTCGTTGGAAGACTGCTTGGAGCTACTCCCTCCAATTCATCGATCACACCGGTATAGTCTACCTTGAGATAGGCTGTATCCGCTTGAAGCAACTTTTCTTTAAAGGGTGCTTGGAAAAAGACCAAATAAATCAAAGGCAAGAGTAAGAGGGCCACTACAGCGGAAAGCCACACTGTTGCCAACTTAAAGATTCGGTGTTGACGACTCGAAACCAAGGTCAAGGTCTTTTCTTCCTCTTCCTTGCGTTCTTGGTAGGCTTTCTCTAAGAGAACTTTCATCTCTTCTAAGCTAGCGGCATCACGGATTTCCACCAAGAAATCAGGTAGATCTTCTAATTCGAGTGTCCCTTGATAGAGCTCCATGAAATCCCAGTCCCCAAAAAGAGTGACCGCATAGCACTTGGCCTGACGCAAGAATTCAACCTGATCCCACTTGCGTGGCACCATCATTCCCGGAACCCCGCGATAAGCAATCTTGACTTGCGCATCCTTGGTCACAAACAAATTGATGGGATGCAACATAAAGGTCACCGGAAGCTCCAAGGCTGGCGCCAAATCTAAGACATTAATGGCTAGACGCAAACGGTCTGAAACCGGTAATGCCTGAATTTCTTCTGCACTCAAGCCTAGAGCATCTGTCTGATAGGTCAGATGAATCTGGTCTTGATCCGCTGTCATGCTTTGCTCTAAAAACAAGGGATGATGGAGATCCAAAATCCATAAATTGCGTAAATCCTGGCTATCCACTTCTGAACGCTTAAGGTCCAGCCGCCAGCTCGTTTCTTCTTTTTCAAAACGGAAGACTTGTTCTTCCAGTGTAAATTGTTCTTCTTTCACCTTACCACTCCTCTATCTCGATCAGATCACCACTTGTGATCGGATACTCCTGTACCACCTTGCCTTCATCTAGCAAGATGCCCTTATTTACCACGCGCAACTGATACTTGCTTCTAGGTTCCATGGCAGACCCAAAGATCTGATCCAATTCGCGAATCAAGCGTCGCACCTCCATCCTTGTTGGGATTCGGAGGTCATGGCTTGCACCATTCATACGGAAGGTGACATTGATATGTTGGTCCATTTAGGCCTCTTTTCTATAGATTCGATAGGAAATATAGCCAGCAATCCCAAAGAGAAGAGCACTCCAAGCCAGCATTTGCAAGGCTGGAATAAAATCCGACAAGCTGGCCGAATTGTCCTCCACATTGGACTCGAATTTAGATAATTTTTGATTTTCAGGCTGGAATAGGTCCGCTTCAGGCCCTGTTTTTTTCTTTCCCTTTATAGCAGAAAACAACTGGCCGTCTGAATCGGTCAATTGTTTCTCTTGCTTGCGTTTTTCATCTGCTAATTTTTTCTGATCCTTCTCATTGAAAAGAGACTCAGTCGCATCCAATTGGCCCCCAAGTGTCTTTTCCTGCTCTGTCTCAAGACGTGAGTTGTTGACCTGCAGACGATTATCAATAAAATCATCTGCAGAAACAACAACCGCTGGCAAGAGACTTAAGACAAAGAGAAGATACATCATTTTTTTCATAAGCTTGATTCAATTTCCTTTGTTTGAGTAAACTTCTTAGGAATGAAGATATTGGCAACCGCCAAAAGTCCGAAGAAGACCAACAATCCGAAGAAGACGCCGATACCGGCTGTTTGTCCATCAAAGTAACCCGCAAACTGTCCTTCTAAAATAGAAAGGAGGTTGACATTTTTCACCAGTGCTGGAAGGCCTGACAAGGTCGCGGTCGTTCCGATCGCGCTTGATAGGTAGACATAGCTGATCAACATGAAGAAGGCCAGTCCCATTCCAATCACACGGAAGTGTTTCAAGAGAAGGTATTGTAGTTGTACCAAGACAAAGCTTGCTAGAACCGCTAAGAATACCCATGAAGGTACATATTCACGACCAACAGAGAGTTGAATACTTGAAATCATTCCGATCACCAGTCCAAGGATGAGAGAAAGTCCCATAAGGACACCGACAGACAAGAGATCTGATTCTTGCAAACGATCCAATTTGAAACGATCCTTAACCTTGCGAATGATTGGTTGCGTCGCAAAGAGATAAGCTGTAAAGAGACTCAAGACTTCCAACATAAAGATCCAGATAAATGGACGGTAGACGTTGATAGTCGCTTTCACAGAAGAAGATTTCTCTGCAACTGGATTTGACAAGAAGTCGAGCAAGACTTCATTCGGCACTCCGTTTTCATAGGCATTGTTGAAGACCTTACGGAAGGCTTCGACAAAGTTCCCATTTTCAGACAATTCCTTGTCGAATTCACCCATCAAGCTCTCTGCATTGCTAGACAATTTCTCTGTATTGCCTTGGGCTTTTTCCAATTCTTTGTTCAATTGGCTAAAGATTTCATTGGTAGAGTTAGCAGCTTCTACATTGCTACGAGATGAGCTCTTAACGCCTTCTGTCGAGCTCAATAATGACGTGTATTCAGAACCAAGAGCTGACAAATCTGCATCGGTCTTGGTTTGAGCCTGTGTCACTGTTTCTTGTGCAGATGAGATAGCTTCTAGGCGTTTTTGAAGGTCTGCATACTGCTTCAATTGATCGTTGATATTTTGGGTTAGATCCTTGTTGGTGTTTTCGATTGCTTGAAGATTTGCCTGCAATTGTGGTCCCAAGTCTTGCAACTGTTTAAGTGTACCATCTAACTGGGCTTTCACACTCTTCGTTGCATCCCCAGATTCATCCGTTTCAATACTCTTACGGTAATCCTTCATGTTACTTGAAACGGCAGCCTTCACGACATCGACCAAAGCATCTGTCAAATCCATATCTTCGATCGGATCATAGAGCGAATGACGATCTCCCTTGTCATCTTTTGGATAGTAGGCATCGATCAATGCTCCCGCACGTTGATAATCCAGGGCGATTTCACTAGCTTTCGATGCATAGTTAGCAACCGCTGTTTTCAAATCTTCTGCAGATACGGTCACACTGGTTGAAGAAACCCCATTCACAAGAACTTCAACATCAATCGCGCTTGGCATAGTTCCCCCATCTTCAGCGAGGTGAATTTGGATTTGTTTGCCATCTTTCAGTTCGACTTCCTGCTCGCCGCTACCTGCATAAGTCTGTCCATCATAGGTCCAAGTATCAACCTTGACCCCTGCAGGGACATGAATACTAACTTTCTGTTTCCCAGATTTAGCATTGAGAACATTCGCAACTGCCGTTAATTTAGCATCCACTTCAGCAGCCAATCGTTTCAAGTCATCGGCATTCCCTTTTGCCTGCCCCTTCGTACCAGCAAAAGCACTATCAAAATCAATCGCTACGTTGAGATTTCCATACTTATTCAGATTAAGACTAGCAGGATCTAAAGACGGAAGTTTTTCAATTGCTTGACGAATGTCATCATCTGCTTTATTACGAGCCTTACTGATGGTTTCGATATTTTTCTTTCCAAGCAAGGTACGAAGTGTGACTTTGTCTCCTTCTTTTAGACCATAGTAGTCAAATATCTTCACTTTTACAGAAGACTCGATGTTCTTTTCATGCTCATCCAGTTTATCGCGTTCTGCCTTGATCCCTTTTTCAAGGTCTGCCACACGATCATTCACATCTTTTGTCAAGCCTGCATAGGTCTTGGTACCTGAAGCATCTCCTTCGGTTTCAGCTGGTTGACTCAATTGTTTAGTAATCGCTTCTTGGTTTTGTTGTAGATTCTTATACAACTCTTGGGTCTTTTCACTGACAACAGACTGGTTCATAGACATCAGCTGGTTCATGAACTCTTCATGGCTGATCTTATCCTCAGAGCGTTGCTTGATCAATGTGTCGAAGTTTTGACCGTACTGATCCTGAGATTGGGTCAATTGATCAAAAGCCTGTGTATAAGACTCAAGGACTGTCTTCAAGGCATTATTCGACTCGACAGAAGACGTAGACAAGCTATAGAGACTTGGAAAGATATTCTTGGAATCCAAGGCCGAATCCAGCAAGTTGCTTCGGTATGAACCAATGTTGGTCGATTGGATTTTGTTACTTGTTTCCACGTTCTTCTGAGCTGTATAAAGGTTGCTCAAAATGCTAACCATATACATATCAACCAACTGGCTATTCAAGTCTGAAACAATATCTTTAGCGACTTTATTGGCCTCGTTTTCAACCTGAGAATTTCCAGCCGCATTGACCTTATACGTCACCGTTGTCTTCTCTGCATTAACCGCGTTCACTTCCAAGACCTTCTCTGAGAAGTCACTTGGAATGACAATCATCAATTGGTACTTGCCATCTGCAAGCCCTGACTCAGCGGCTCCACGAGGGAGTACAGACCAGTTTTGTGAATTATCCCGTTCGATATTCTTTACATAGCTAGCCCCAAGGTTGTATTCTTTATCATTCAGTTTGACCGCCTTGTCTTCATTGACAACCGCAATGTTGAGCTTGGTGTTTTCTGTCGTTTGCACGGTCTTGGCTTCGTTTTGCTTTTGGTCCTTTTGAACCGTCGTATAAAGACCCACTACAGATCCCATCAAAAGGAGCACAACCGCACTCTGACCGATGTATTTTAACCATTTTTTATTTTTAACTTCCATACCTTTTCCTTTTTCTAATTCATAGATACAAAATAGGGGTTAGGAATTAAGAATCTAACCCCTATTTTCTATATATCAAAAGACAAAAGGGTGATCTACCTACAAGAAGTAAGATCACCTCCAAGACTATCTTAGTGGATTTGTGCAGCGATATCTTGGTCAGTTTGTTCAACGATATCAGCAACTTTGATCAATTGAGCGTTGATGTCTTCCAACAATTGAGCGAATTGTTTGATTTTTGGAGATAATTCGTTGAATTGTGCTTCAAAGCTATCAAATGCAGATCCATCCCAGTTTGCATCGATGACTTGTTGTTCATGAGTCAAAGTGTTAAGGATTTGATCGATTTCTTGAGAACCTTGTGCATAGCGTTGTGCTGATTGACGTAGTTCTTCTGGAGTTAATTTAATTTGAGCCATATGTTTCTCCTTTTGGGCTGATACCCTTATATTTTTTTCATAAACAATACATTTTAGTACGAATTAGTAAAATGCCAGATAACTGTATATTTTACCTTTTGCTCCCTTCTTGTATTATTTACTTAAAAATATCTTAATGAAATATTGCCAGAATGTCAAGTTTAGAGGGCTAACTGATAAAACATTGTAACTTTGTTACAATCGTGTAATACTTTGTCATAAACCTGTAATATATTTTCTGAATTCCTTGCCCCAGTAGTCTCCAACTAGTATTATTTCCGGAAAGAAAAGAAGACACTCTGTCCTTTTATATTAACTCAACACATAGATAAAAATTGTTGATTTTAGGTGTTTTTAAAAGCAAATTTCGAAGATTTTTGTATATTTTTTCATTTTTAAAACTTTTATGGTATAATGAAACCTGTTCAAAACTTGTTTCATACAAGATCGAACACCATTAACCTATAAGGAGTATATATGAAAAAATTTCTACTTGCCTCTGTCTGTCTACTAGCTCTTACCGCTTGTAGCCAAGGCCAACAAGGCAAAGGAACTACTGCCGCTTCTTCCAAACAAGAGGCCACTCAAAACAAAAAGGAGCAAGTCCAAACCAAGACCTTTGTTAGTGACCTCGGTGATCATCATCAAAACAAAATTCAAATCGGCTACAAAAAAGATGAAATTGTCTCTTTTACTTTTCTTAGTTTTGAACCCATTTCCTCAGATTTGCAAGACATGGATCTTTCCGAGTTAAAGGAAATCTACCAAGAAGAATTAGAACATAGCGATATCTATAAAAGCTTAAATGGCAAGCCTGGTCTTAACTTCCGCATTCAAATTTCGAAAGATAAACAATCCTATGCCAAGGTCTTACAAGCTGACTTCTCAAAAATCAAGAAAAATGAGTTTGCTTCCATCTACGGGGATCAAGGGGAGGAAGAAACAGCTGAGTTCAAGAAATACCTCAATGGCAAACCTCAAGATCTCTTTACCTATTTCAAAGATCAAGGCCTCAAAGAAGAAAAATAAAAAGAGCTTCCTGAGTTTCATCACCACACTGGTGAGAGCTCAGAAAGCTTTTTCTTATTTGTTCAAGATTGAAAGGGTTTCAAGGAGATTGTCTGCATGAACTTCGATGGTATCTCCTGTCGCTTTGATTTTCACTTCAACGATGCCTTCAGCTGCTTTCTTACCAACTGTTACGCGGATTGGAAGCCCAATCAAATCACTATCGCTGAATTTGACACCAGCGCGTTCATTTCGGTCATCCACTAAGACTTCGTAGCCTTTATTCACCAAGGCTTCTTCGATCCGATCGGTCAAAGCAAGACTCGCTTCATCCTTGACATTGACTGGAATCAAATGCACATCAAATGGCGCCAATTCTTTAGGGAAGTTAATTCCCCAAGCGTAACGGTATTCCCCTTTTGGAGTCTTATTGACAAAGAGGCGTGCATGTTGCTCCATAACGGCTGAAAGAAGACGGCTGACACCGATTCCGTAGCAACCCATGATGATTGGAACCGCACGACCGTTTTCGTCCAAGACATCTGCTCCCATGCTAGCGGAGTAGCGTGTGCCGAGTTTGAAAATGTGACCGATTTCGATCCCACGTGCAAAGTTCAAGACCCCTTTCCCATCTGGTGAGATCTCGCCTTCACGAACTTCACGGATATCGACGTATTCTGCAGTAAAGTCACGTCCTGGGTTGACACCAGTCAAGTGGTAGCCTGTTTCATTGGCACCGACTACTGCATTGCGGCTGTCTTGGACCTTGCGGTCTGCGATAATCTTAACATTTTCAGGAAGATCTACTGGACCGAGAGAGCCAAAATCAGCTCCCAATAATTCTTTCACTTCCACTTCGGTTGCAGGTTCAAAGAAATCTGCGCCGAGATGGTTTTTCAACTTCACTTCATTGAGCTGATCATTACCTACAAGAAGGGCAACAACAGGCTCACCATCTGCAATGTAAACCAAAGTCTTGATAGTAGCTTCTTCTGGAACATTCAAGAATGCAGCTACTTCATCAATCGATTTGACACCTGGTGTTTCCACGCGCTTCACTTCTTCTTCCGCTACGACACGGTTACTTGGCTTGTATTCGTTAGTAGCCATTTCCAAATTCGCAGCATAGGTGGATTCACTTGAATAGGCAATGGTATCTTCACCAGAGACCATCCATTTGAGCAATTCTGCTTTGATTTCTTCTTGGACTTCTGCTGGAATTTCATCAAAGGAAGCAACCGATTTATCTAAAACAACCCAACGATCCAAGTCTGTACGAGCAGGTGTAACAGCCATAAACTCTTGGCTATCTTTTCCGCCCATGGCACCACCATCACCGATGATGGCTTTGTAGTCGATGCCACTGCGGGTGAAGATCCGCTCATAAGCTGCCTTGTATTCATCATAAGTGACATCCAAGCTATCGTAGTTAGCATGGAAGCTATAACCGTCTTTCATGATGAACTCACGGGTCCGCAGAAGACCGTTCCGTGGGCGTTTTTCATCGCGGTATTTTGGTTGAATTTGGTAGAGATTCAACGGCAATTGTTTGTAAGATTTTACTGAGTCGCGCACAATAGCGGTAAAGGTTTCTTCGTGAGTTGGACCTAAGATAAAGTCAGAGCCTTCACGGTTTTTCAACTTATAGAGGTCTTCCCCGTAAGTTTCGTAACGACCAGATTCACGCCAGAGATCCGCACTCAAAAGGGCTGGAGCAAGCATTTCAACTGCTCCAATTTTTTCGAATTCTTGGCGCATGATGCCTTTTGCTTTTTCAATTACTCGATTTGCTAAGGGCAGATAAGAATAGACACCAGCTGATACTTGGCGAACATAACCTGCACGCAACATCAAAGCATGGCTAATGACTTGGGCATCGCTTGGCATTTCGCGAAGCGTTGGAATCAACATTTTACTTTGTTTCATGGACAATATCCTTTTCTATTTCAAAAATAATTTCATAATATCATTCCAGGTGACAGCAATCATCAAAATAACCATTACAGCTACACCTGCAAGCGTCATATAGGTTTCTACTTCTTGTTTCAGTGGCTTTCTCCGGACGACCTCGATCAAATTGATCAAGATTTTCCCACCATCCAAAGCGGGAATCGGGATTAGATTGAAGATCCCAATATTAATAGAGAGCATGGCCATAAGAGACAAGACTGCTGGAATTCCTAATTGAGCAGCTTGTGAGCTGGCATTGTAGATGGCAACCGGACCACCCAGTTTATTGAGACTAAAGTGGAAAATGATATCTTTCAAAGCTCCCAAAATCCGTGTCGCTGTATTCCAGGTATCTGTAAAACCAGACAAGAGTTTATCTACAAATCCTGTCTTGAGGCCATTTGTCACACCCAAATAGTAACGATTCCCTGACTTGGTTGGCTTCACTTTGACTTCTTTTTCTTGGCCGTCTGTTTTGACTTTCAGGGTCAATTCAGGAGCCGTCTTGCTGTCTTTGGTTGCCTTCTCGACAGCATCTGTCAGCTCATCCCAGTTGCTAACGGTATCGTTGTTGACTTGAAGGATCTGAACAGTGCTTTTGACACCGACCTTAGCCAGCGCCCCATCGGGTGCCACCTGAACATTGTTGCTGTAGTAGTCAATCGCACCACCACGCATAAAGGCTAGAAGTGAGTAGACGACAATACTGAGGATAAAGTTGTTCATAGGACCCGCAAAGTTGGTGATCAACCGTCCCCAAATGCTGGCATTCTGATACTGAACATCTCTCGGCGCAATCCGCACTTCTGTCCCATCTTCCTCAACAATGGTCGCATCATGATCGACATCATAAGTCTTGGTCTCATCGAGAACCAAGCCCGTGATTTCTAATTTATCTTCAAAGTCAAACTGGGTAACATTCATGGGAAGGGCTGTCTGATCCAGATTCTTTCCTGAAAGATTGATCCGGACGACCTTACCAGCCTCATTTAGCGTCAAGCTGACAGGCGTTCCAGTTTTAATCTCAGTTGTGTCCTCACCCCAGCCAGCCATACGAACATAACCACCTAAAGGTAAAATGCGAATGGTATAAGCTGTTCCATCTTGACCAATATGGGCAAAGATCTTTGGCCCCATCCCGATCGAGAATTCTCGCACTAGGATGCCCGATTTTTTTGCAAAATAGAAATGACCAAACTCGTGAACGAGAACGATCACTCCAAAAATAACAATAAAGGCAATAAATTGCATCGTTCTATACGTGGTTTCCTTTCTATCTCTTCTGTCTTAGAACAAGCCCAAGAAATGCATCAAGGGAAAGACAAAAATCAAACTATCAAAGCGGTCTAGAACACCACCATGTCCCGGAATAAATTTCCCAGAATCTTTCACACCGAAATGGCGTTTAATCGCGCTCTCTACCAGATCTCCAAACTGACCTGCAATACTAAAGAGGATGGTAAAGAAGATCATCGCAAGAAAACCATGTCCACCTGCCACAGAGCGATCCACGATCATATAGATCACAGTTACCGCAACTGCAGACAAGATTCCCCCAAGACTGCCTTCAATCGTTTTATTAGGAGAAATCGCAGGCATGAGCTTGCGTTTCCCAAACCGACTTCCTACCAGATAAGCACCTGAATCCGTAGCCCAGACAATAAAGAGGGCCAATAAGACCTTATCAATACCAGCGATTCGCGCATCTACTAAGGAATGGAAACCAAGTCCAACATAAAAGCTGGAGGCAATGGGATAGACCACATCTTCATAATTGTAATTCTGAGCAAGAACAGTTGTCCCCATGAGAATCAAGACAACCAGACCATAGGCAATCATATTGGCATCTGCTGGAAGGTAAGGGAGATAGTCCTCGATCGGCAAAGTCAGGACAAAGGCCGCTAACATGGCTAGTGCTCCTTCAAAGGTCGCTGTCTCAAGCCCCTTCATCTTGAGCAATTCATGAACCCCAAGCATGGCGATCAAGCCAATCACAATCTGGAAGAACACCCCTCCAACCATTACTGTTGGAATGAAAAAGAGCAGGGCAATTCCTCCAAAAATCACACGTTTTTGTAAATCTTTCGTCATCATCTTCTCCTAAACACCACCAAATCTCCGATGGCGATGGCTATATTCTACTATGGCACTTCGTAGTGCTTCCTCTCCAAAATCTGGCCACATCACATCTGTGAAATACAACTCACTATAAGCAGCCTGCCAAGGAAGGAAATTACTCAAACGGATCTCTCCGCTGGTACGAATAATCAAATCCGGATCCCTTAGGACGCGTGGCAAACTCTCGGTATAGAGAGAATCTGCGATCATCTCTTCTGTGATATCTTCTGGACTGAACTTCGCATCCAAGACTTCTTGGGCGATCTGCTTCACGGCCTGGGTGATCTCAGCACGTCCACCATAATTGAGCGCGAAATTCAGGATCAAGCCTGTATTGAGATGGGTCATCGCTTCTGCTCTTTCCAAAGCCTCCAGCGTTTCTTTTGGTAATTTCTTGGTATCACCGATCATTTGAATCTTGACATTGTTGCGATGCAATTCGGGGACAAAACGATCATAAAACTCGACCGGCAAGTGCATGATGAACTTGACTTCATCTTCAGGGCGTGTCCAGTTTTCCGTAGAAAAGGCATAGACAGTCAGGACCTGAACCCCCATATTTTTTGCTGCAATCGTCACTTCTTGGAGAGCTTCCATCCCTGCCTTATGACCGAAGACGCGCGGTTGCATCCGCTTTTTCGCCCAGCGACCATTGCCATCCATAATGATCCCAATGTGTTTCGGGACTTCTAAAGGTATCTCGATTTTTTCTTTTTTCTTAAAACGAAACATGTTTTTCTACCTATTTCAATATTTATCGCTTCATTATACCATAAATCCCCATAAAATAGGGATTCTGGCCTCTTTTTTGAACCAGCAGGGCTTTCCTTCATCACATCGTCCTATTTGCCCACCAAAAAAGAGGCCTTTGCCTCTTCTTTGATGATTATTCTTCGATGGCTGAATCGGCATCTGAGTTAGCACCTTCTGTAGCAGTGGCTGAGATTCCTTCTGATACAGGAAGAACTGTTTTGATCGCTCCCAATTCAAAGGTCAGGTAGACACCATCAACATCCAAGACAACGGTCTTGCGGTCTGTGTCGACTTCATCGATGGTTCCGTACAAGCCACCAATCGTGATGACTTCATTTCCTTTTTGAAGTTTATTCAAACTTTCCATCCGTTTTTGATACTGTTTCTTTTGGCTACGGCTCATAAAGTACATCAAACCGACCATAAGAACGAGCATAATTAGCAAACTTCCGCCTTGCATATGTTTCTCCTTTAATTTTCATATATGCTATACTATATCAAATTTCGCCCGTCTTTTCAAGTTTTCCCATCCTCTTCAAGCAAAATCAGAGTCCAGTCTCATAGAGGAGGCAAGTTTTGATGAAAAAGAAAAAAACCACGAAAAGTGGGCTACTGACTAGTCAATCGTAATGCCATACTTTTCATGATTCTCATCATACCAATCAATCAAGGCCAAAGCCGTTTGATAGGTAATATTTTTGATTTTACTCGTTCCCTTCGTCAAAGTCGCCAAGCTCATTTTGCTGATGTTTGTTTCAGTTGCGACACGATAGCTCGTCAAGCGACCGTCAACCATCAGTTGAACAACGGCTTCCACTTTTCTGTATTCGGGAGTTGAGTAGATATCAATTGTATTGCTCATCTTACTTCCATTCCTCAAATTTTATTCTTGTATAGATTATATACTTATTTTCTTTATTTATTAATAATTTTGCTCAAATTGGATTAATTTCACTAATTATTGATGTTTTTTTAGCTCAAATAGGAGGATTTTGGCCTTATACGGCGAATAATTTCCCCCAGGTGGGAAGAAAAAATAAAGACTGCTATATGATAGCAGTCTCTATTTTTCACAAACTAATTCGCCTTAATCTGCTTGTTTATCAGCGTTTTCTTCCTTCTTTGTGTCTTTTTCTCTAATCACAAGGACACCATCTTCCATGTCTGCTTCGAGATGTTTGGCATCCAAGTTATCCAAGTGGAAGTCTGTGACTTTGTCACGGATTTGTTGTTCAACTACCCGACGGAGTGGACGAACACCCATGACTTCATCATAACCTTCTTCAGTCATATATTCTTTGGCTGCATCGCTCACTGCCAAGTCGATTTCTTTCTTAGAAAGGGTCTTATTGACATCTACCAACATCAAATCAACAATCTTAGAAAGATCTTCCTTGCTCAAGTGTGAGAATTCAATGACAGCGTTGAAACGGTTCAAGAATTCTGGACGGAAGTAATGTTTCAAACGATCCATGAGTTCTGGTTTATCCGCATCTTCTGTCAAGTTAGCTTCGTAACCAAATCCAGCGTTTGAAGTGGCGATAATCACAGTGTTCTTGAAGTTGACCGTGTTTCCTTGACCATCTGTCAAACGACCATCATCCAAAACTTGAAGGAGAAGGGTGATGACTTGAGGATCCGCCTTTTCAATTTCGTCAAGAAGGACGATAGAGTAAGGGTTACGGCGAACACGTTCTGTCAAGGTATTGCTGTTATCATCGTAACCAACATAACCAGCTGTTGTACCAATCAATTTAGAAACGGCTGTGCGGTCGCTGTATTCTGACATATCCAAACGGATGATAGCATCTTTGGTTCCGAACATATCAAGAGCCAATTGTTTAGCCAACTCAGTTTTACCAACACCAGTAGGACCTACAAAGAGGAAGCTACCGATTGGACGGTTCCCTTCGTCAAATCCTGCACGGTTCCGACGGATAGCACGTGCCACTGCTTCAACGGCTTTATCTTGACCGATAACCTTAGTTTGCAAACGGTGACCCATATCTTTCAAACGTTCAATATCAGTTGCACCCATTTGAGACACTGGAATACCCGTCATCCGTTCTACTGATTCAGCCACATCGTTGATTGTTGCTGTTACTTTATGGTCTTCCGTATGGTTTTCAATTTTCTTTTCAAGTTCTTCGATTCGAACTTTTGCTTTCAAAGCTGCTTCGTAATCTTCTTTAGCCGCAGCTTCTTCTTGTTTGGTTTTTTCTTCTTCAATTTCATGTTCCACAGCATGGACATCTGTTACTGGATGTTGGGCTGCCAAGTGAGCAGCTGTCACATCGACCAAGTCAATGGCCTTATCAGGCAAGCTACGTTGTGGAATGTATTGGATCGAATAATCAACCGCTGCTTTCAAAACTTCATCTGGCAAGATGACATTGTGGTGTTTTTCATAAAGATCACGGATCCCTTGGAGGATCTTGAAAGTATCTTCAGCTGATGGAGCATTGACTTTCACTTCGTTGAAACGACGAGCAAGAGCCGCATTCTTCAAGATAGTGTTACGGTATTCATCTTGAGTCGTTGCCCCAATGACTGTCAATTCCCCACGTGAAAGAGCAGGTTTGATGATATCCGCAAGACCTTTAGATCCTTGACCATCACCTGTGCTACCTGCACCAAGAATTTGATGGATTTCATCAAAGAAGAGAATGACATTTCCCATAGCCTTGACTTCTTGGATCAGATTTTGAATATTTTCTTCAAAGCTACCACGGTATTGCGTACCAGCTTCTAGACCAGAAATATCAATCGAGATGATTTCTTTATTCTTGATAGCAGCTGGAACATCCCCGTTCACAATAGCTTGTGCCAAACCTTCTACAACTGCTGTTTTACCAACACCGGCATCACCTACAAGGACAGGGTTGTTCTTGGTACGACGAGACAAGATTTCAGCAGTTTCTTGAATTTCTTTATTACGTCCGATGACCGGATCCAATTTTCCTTCACGAGCTTCTTCGGTCAAGTTGCGACCAAGTTTTGCAAGGATCCCATCTTGTTTCATTCCTTTACCTTGATGGTGTTGCACTTGCTCGCTTCCTTCATTTGGAAGTTGACCAGTTTGGCGGTAAATAGCGAATTCTTCAGGTGTCACTTCACGACCGTTGATCATGTAGCGACGGCTTTCAGAACGAAAACCACCCATGTTTCCCATTAGTTGATTGAAAAGATCATCCATATTGTTAAAGTTGTTATTCATATTGTATACCTCTAATTTACATAATTTTAATTCATTCTTGAAAATTAGCAGACCAATTGGCTGCTGTTTGATTGTTTACATAATTTTAATTCATTTATTTAATAATAGCCCTACAGGCTAACAGTTTCTATTTTTCCTTTTATCAATTAGTTGTCTTAATTCTGGAAATAGCATATCACCATCTCCTTTCCACTATTGATATTGTAAACCAGTAGGTTTTCCCAACCTCTTTTTGTTTACATAAATTATTATAACGCAAACGAATTTCTTTGTCAACGCTTTTTTACATAATTTTTAAAAATTTTTTAAAAAAATCTGGATGTCACTCCAGATTCCACATTTAAATAGAAGTCCTTGGCTAGATAGATTTAAATTTCCCAGCTTTTTCTTGAATAGCCGTCTGTACGTTTTTAGCAAATTGACCCACCATGGACTGATCCAGTTGTTTTCCAACTACCTGGACGTCTTCTTCGGCTACTGTTGTAATCGCAGTCAATTCCTCATTGTAACGTTTCGCAACTCCTGCCTTGCAGGCCAATAAAACGGGCGCATAGACAACCCGTATTAATTCTTTTTCAAGTTTCTTGCGACTTTCGATGATCCTCATCTTATCTTTCATATCTAAATCAAAAAAATCTTTAACTGGACTATCACCCATACTTCCTCCTCTTCTATACTATGAAACTTTATCTTGTGCAAACTCCTCTTCCAGTTGGCGTCTATCTTTCCGGTAGGATTGCCATAAATTCTCTTCCTCGATTTCGATCTGTTTTAAGGCTACTTGTGCAGCTTCTCTAGCTTCGAGATCATACTCTTCGATACAGCGATGGAGGGACTCCCATCCACAACTGACATCAACTTCCTGCTCTTGTAAGAAGGAAGCTGCCATCGCAAACTCTTCTTCCAGCATCTGGGTGAAGAGCTGCTGTTTTCTTTCCACTAAGCAACGCTTTTCATCTAACTCCAAGCGCGCTTTTTGGAACTCTCTTTCCAAGTGATCTAGTTTCTTTTCCTTTTTTGAAAGAGTAGATGAAATTAATAAGCTAGTTGTTCCCACTGGTTCATTTCTCCTGCTATTTCTTGATCTTTTGTTTTTAAGAGTTCAATTCCTGCATTCACTTGCTCGTTTAAAGCATGGAATTCATTCGATAAGGACTGATATGCAGCCAAACGATTGTCAAACTTTTCTCTTACTTCAGTGACAATTGTTTGCTTTGTTGCACCAGCCTGTGCATAGGCCTCTTCTACTTCCGCAAGATTGAGAATGAAGCCTTTCGGAACGGTATGTAATACTTTCTCCAAAGCTTCTAAATCTGTATCCAGTTGTGCCTTAGATTTCTGAGCTTGCTCCAGCCCTTCATCCACTACTCGAATCAGCTCATCAGAAGCCAAGCGCGCCTGCAAAGCATCCAGATAGATCCGTTCACTTGAACTCAGTCCACCACCTGTTTTTTGTAATTTATCCTTTAGGCGATAGTAAACCTTCATCCTCTCTTCAATGATTTCCTTGCGAGTGATGGCTTCCGTTCCCTTTTCAAGAACCAAATTCCCATCCTTATCATAGATATAACCATGCATCATATGCTGTCGGCCTATATCTTTCAGATTCTTCGTTTTGAGGTGCTTAACAATCCCACTGGATTCCTTGCTTCCAGAATCCTGATAACCCAAGCTAACCAAATCTTTATGGTCAATGTGATTGTAGATTTTGTACTTCAGCGAATCTATACGCGCTTTTTGCTCGGGTGTTAAGATGGAATAGGCATTAGGACCATTGTATAGATGGACAGTCCCAATATGAGAAGCTTCCTCTTCCGTCAAACAGGCAAGCGCATACTGAATATTCATAGACCCCAGAGAGTGACCGTATAGATCGATCTTGGCATTGGGGTATTTTCGGATCACCTCTTTCAAATGAGCTGCAGCATCTTTAAATTGCGGAGGCGGGAAAGTACCTCTATCTTTGTTGTACTCTTTTAAAATGGTAGCCCCAATAAATACTGGAAACTTTGCTTGACTATCAATTAGAATATCCGTTCCCATACCATATAGATTTGCTTTCGCCTCACGATAAGCATTTGTTATTGGATTACTTCTAATACTCTTGACAAAGCTTTTTACATTATTTCCAACATTTTTATCGAGTAAACTAAACGGATAACTAATAAGTTCCGAAATATTATAATCGGCAGTTTCATCCCTTTTTTTCAAATTCTCCTTAATCTTATCTCTGGTGAATCTTTTCGCATAATCTGTCGCATAATTCGCCGCTCCATTGGGACCAAGAATGTTAGAAGCAGCAGGCAAATCTGTCTTTACCCAATCCGTAAATGTATCATGGAGTAATTTTTGTGTACTTGTTTCAGTTTCAGATCCCTTCATCAAGACTGTCACGTCATGGATTTGGGCACGCGCATCGTCTGAAGCAGTATAGGGGACTGCTTTTTGTTTTTCGCCTTGACCATTGTTAGTAAGAACGAAAACCTGCTCCTCATTATCATTTACATTATCATATATGTGAGCGACATTGCCAATGTATTCTCCAGTTTTCAACCGTACATCTTGATTATAGCTTTCTATCTCATACTCTTTATACGCAATTTCTTTCTTTATTTCATCTGAAAATGATTTATCAAAAGCCATTATTTACCTCTTAATTCATCTGATAATTCTCCTGAGATGACATAACCATTTTGTTCAAATTTGCCATCTGATTCCTCTGTTAAAGTTGTTGTGATTGTTAGGTTATTATCATCATTGATTATAACTTTTATTATTAATCCTCCCATTGGATTATACTTCAATGAATTTTCATTTATCTTGTAACTTTTTATAACTCCTTTATCTGTAAATGCGTTTGGATCTTCTTGCCTTAATAAATTTTCAATCACATCTTTTGCTTTCTTACTCTCTGCGATTTGAATCATTTCTTGTTTCTTGGCAGATTGTCCATTAAAAAAGCTACATCCTCCTAAGCTCAGGCTAAATACTACCATTATCAACACAATTAATTTACTTTTTTTCATTTCTTCCCATTTCTTTCTCTAGTTTTCTTAAAATTTATTATACAAAATTCCATCAACGTCTGAAATGTTACTTTTGTTAAAAAATGTTGCTAAATCGTTACAAGCACTAGCTATTGATGTAACATACCAACTTTGATTCAGAAATGTTTCTATTTTCCTATATTAGGGGTATTTACCTGAATGAGTTTATTTCCCAGTCTTTTCTGCTTTACTTAACAGATCACTTAATTTTGCTGAAATACCATAACTACCTGCTTCGAACTGTCCTGAATCTTCCATTTGAACAGTCGTATCGATCGTTAACTTTTTATCGCCATTGATAACGAGAGATACATTCATGCCTCCCATTGGATTGTATTCCAATTCACCTTTTATCAGGGTATAGGAGTGAATGACTCCTTCTGAAGAGAAAGCTTTAGGATCGATACTGATTAACAAGTGTTTTATCGCTCGCTCCATTTTCGTGCTTTCTGCAATCTGAATCATTTCCCTTCTCTCAGCAGCTTTATCCGTAAAAAGACTGCAACCTCCTAGAAACAAAGTCAGTAAGAATAGTAGTACAAATCGTTGTTTTTTATCAGTCATATTTCCCTCTCACTTATATTATTCGTAATGATTTTTAAAAAATGACCCAATTCTTAAAAATTTTTTCCAGAACCTAAAAAACACACCCTTACTGGGTGTGTCTCCTGTTAAATCATATATTCGACGCTATAAGTGGCATCGGATAAAATCCGTGAAAGGAATTGTTTGGTTCGTTCTTCTTTTGGACTGTTGAAGAATTCATGTGGTTCGTTTTCTTCGATGATGTGTCCGCCATCCATAAAGATGACATGATTAGCCACATCACGCGCAAAGCCCATTTCATGCGTCACCACAACCATGGTCACTCCTTCTTGGGCCAACTGCTTCATGACATCTAAGACGTCACCGACCAACTCTGGGTCTAACGCCGAAGTCGGCTCGTCTAGCAAGATCACGTCTGGTTTCACTGCGATGGCACGCGCAATCCCGATCCGTTGCTGCTGGCCACCTGACAATTGAGAAGGATAGTAATCCTTGTAAGCGAGGAGACCAACTTTTTCAAGGGCTGATTCTGCCCGTTGGATAGCTTCTTCTTTTGGAATCTTCCGAGCCACAACCAGACCTTCTAAGATATTTTCAAGCGCTGTTTTGTTGGCAAAGAGATTGTAATGCTGGAAGACAAAGGCTGTCTTTTGCCGGATTTCTAGAATCTCTTTTTTGCTGAGTTTTGAGAGGTCATATTCTTTTCCACCTAAGGTTAGGTGGCCTGTATCTGCCTTTTCCAAGTGGTTGAGGCAGCGAAGGAAGGTTGTTTTTCCTGATCCAGACGGCCCCAAAATAACGACGACATCCCCTTGGTTGACCTTGAGATTAACATCTACCAGGACCTGGTGGTCCTTAAATTTTTTCGATACGTGTTCTACTTCTAACATCTTCTTATTTCTCCTTCTTCTATGCGAGTGTCAGGCGTTTTTCTAAGCGATTGAATCCCCACTGAATCACCCCACAAATGACAATATAAAGAATAAAAATCACTAGATAGGATTCAAAATATTGATAGCCATAAGAGGCTTCGACCTTGGCAATGGCGGTGATATCCTTGATCGTCATGACAAAGACAAGGGAGGTTCCTTTGACCAAGTTGATAACCAAGTTACACAAATTGGGCAGGGCTGAACGCAAGGCTTGTGGAAAAACAATGCGGATATAGGCTTGGCGATTGGTCAAACCAATGGCTTGCGCTGCTTCTAGCTGGCCCTTATCCACCGTCAGAATGGCTGACCGGAGAATTTCAGCAAGACTCCCTGTTGTCATCAAGCTAAAGATGATAAAGGCATAGTAAATGGGATTGATCTCAAAGACATTAAAGTGACTACCAATACTCTTAAAAAAGCTATTTAAGAGGCTGGGAAAGAGACTATAAAAGAAGAGAATCAAGAGAATCGGAGGTGTCGCGCGGATAAAGGCTAAGTAAATCACTGAGAAACTGCGAACACCTTTGACCTTATAAATCTGACCGAGTGCCAAAAAGAGGGCTGGAAGAAAACTCAAGAGAATCGATACGACCATGATCAGAAGGGTCACTGGAACACCACCCAAGGTGGCTAGAAATGCTTTACTAATAAAATTGAAATCCATAAGCTACCTTTCTGTTACACTGAGTCGTTTCTCAAGGAGTTGAGCGGAGAAGGAGATCACAAGGGCAATTCCCCAGTAGATCACTGCTACAGCTGTATACGTTTCGAGGGAATAATTCCCAAGATTGCGGCTGATCAAGTTGTTGCCTGCTCCCATGATATCGATAAAGCCAATGGTATAAGCCAAAGCGGCATCGCGCATAAGGTTCAAGATGGCAGTCGTCATATTTGGAAGAGCTACGCGAAAGGCTTGGGGAAGGACAATCCGCCAAATGGTTTGAGCTGGCGTCAAGCCGATACTCAAGCCTGCTTCCATCTGTCCTTTTGGAATGGCCAAATAGGCTGCCTTGAAGACCTCAGAGATCATAGCGGCAAAGAGAAGAAACATGGCAACAAGGACAAAGACAAACTTGGACCAGTGGTCAATGTCAATGCCCAACCACCAGTTCAAAAATTGGGGGAGTCCATAAAAGACCAAAAAGAGCAAGACAATCGGAGGGGTACAACGCAAAGTAAAGACATAACCTTTTGCAAGACCTGCTCCTACCTTATCTTCTGATACTTGTGCCCAGGTCAAAACCAAGCCAAATGCAGAACCGAAAACCGTCGTTAAAACCATCAAAGCTAGGGTCGCTGGTAGAGCTTGGACCAAGGTTGGAAGAAATGACCAAACCTTGGAAATGTCGTATGAGACCATGTTTCTTTTCCTTTCTGTATCCGTATAGAAATAAGGAAGCTGGGGCTATGCGCACCCAGTTCCATCTTATTTCTCTTTATCTACATAACTGAAGACATCTTCACCGAAATATTTTTTCGACAATTTAGCAAGTGTGCCATCTTTTTCCAATTCTTTGATAGCCTTGCTGTATGCTTCCGCAAATTTTTCGTTTTTCTTATCCTTATGGATCAATGGGTAAGTTGGAATTCCTTTGTAGGCAAACCAGCTAAGTTTGTCCGCATATTGGTGGTAAGAACCATCTTTATCTGTGACAGCTTTTTCAAAGGAAAGTTTGATGTCAAAGAAGGCATCGTAACGTCCTTCAAGAACCCAAGCATAAGCATCTGCGACTTTGAAAGATTCCGCAGCTGTTAATTCGATTTGTTGGTCCTTATGCTTTTCATTGTATTCTTTAATAACATTCCACTGCGCATTTTGTGGTGAAATTGGAACCAATTTTCCTTTTTCTTTAGCGAAGTCATCGATGTTCTTGTATTTATCCGCATCTTCTTTCCGTACGGTAAATCCGATGATACTTGCCCCAATTGGTTCTTTTGGAATGATGAATTTCTTGGCACGTTCTTCGGTATACCAAGCTCCTTTGGTTCCGATATCGTATTTACCAGATTCTAGACCGATCAAGAGATCGTCATCACTTGTTCCAGTGTACTCAAACTTGTAGTCTGGTAGTTTTTCGTCAATGGCTTTGAGAACGGCTACTTCATAGCCATCTGATTCTCCTTTTTCATCAACGAAATCATACGGTACATAGTTTTGAGTGTGGGCTACTTTCAAGGTTGTTACCTTGTTCGATCCTGTTGAATCTTTGCTGTCGTTTGCATGGTTCAAGCTCCGTCCAAGAATGGTTGCACCTGCAATGGCAAGAACTGCCACCCCACCGATAATCCATGTTTTTTTACTCATACTCTGTTCTCCCTCTTTCTATTTTCCTTATTCTGCTGCAGCTTCACGAACCCATTCGATTCGTTCTTCATCAATGTCACTTGGAATCGTACAATCGGCACCGATGACCAAGCCTGTCGTTCCTGTTTCTGCGATGATGCGTTTGGTTTCTGCTTGGATCGCAGCCTTATCTCCTGTGTAAAGAAGACCATTTTTGCCATTTTCAAAACCACCAAGAACCGTGCGTCCACCGAAGATTTCGCGTCCTTCTGCTAGGCTGATTCCTTCTGGTCCAACTGCCCAGTTAATGACTTGGGCTGGATAGTCTGTGAAGAGATGGATATCATTGCGAGCTCCTTCGTAGCCACAGATATGAAGAATATTTACGCCACCGGCTTCATTGGCTGCCTCTAAGACATGGAGTTCACTCGGTGCAATAATGTTTTTATAAACTTCTTGTGTAACCCGCGCATCTTGGATACTTTGAACACTGAGGTAGATCCCGTCTGCTCCTGCTTCTTTGATGATTCGTTGGCTCAAACTTGCAATATCTTGGCCAATTGTATCCAATACTTTTTTAAGAGTTGCTGCATCTTGATCGATAAAGTTGGCGATCAAGTCATCTCCTCCTGAAACTTCTCCGACCAACCATTTGAAGTAGGTCACCGGAGCAAAGATATTGTAGATAGCCACAATGTCTTCTTCAAAACCGGCACGGATTTTTTTAACGAGCTCTACTTGCTCTGTGATCCATGGATGATCTGCTCCGAGTGGTTCAATCCCTGCTAAGTCAGAGATATTTTCAAGGCCTTTGTGAATGGCTGGATTTGGATAAGCAAAGTAACCATCACTCATGAGTTTGACAAAGTCTGGTTTGACCTTGTGAAGGAAGTTTTTATGGCCATTCAGGTTTTTTTCAATAATTTCCGGATTAGAAAATCCTTTCAACCATTCTTCTTCTGTTGTAAAATGATGCCAAAATCCAACTGGCACACGATCAACTGCTTCTCCTTTAAAAGCTTTTAAGACTAATTCTCTTTTTGCTGACATGTCCTTACCTCGTTCTATCTTTTCTTGTTTGTTATCTTATCACTTCAATGATACTTTGACTAATATATATTTTTTATCAAGCTCTTCATCTTTTTTTATCACTGATCTTCAAGGAGTAGAATTCCTGCTAGGTCAGATGGGCGGATGAGGGAGAAACTATGAGCTGGAATCTTCTCCAGTCTTGCCATATCTGGATCTTTTTTTGCTTTCCCCTGACTGCTTGCTAGAGCTACTTTACTGAGCCCTAGAAGCAAAAACAAAACGGTTACCAGGATACACCATACATTGATCTTTTTCATCTCCCTCTCCTTTCTTCTTACAATACTGCCGCCTGACGCACCCAGTCTAAGCGTTCCAATTGGAAATCATCTGGCACGGTACAGTCTGCTCCAAGGATCAAACCACGACTTCCGGCTTCTGCCACCAAGCGACGAGTTTCTTGCTCAATAGCTTCTCGTTCCCCTTGGTAGAGCAAACCTTTCTTGCCATTGACAAAGCCACCCAAAACGGCACGATCACCGAAAAGTTTACGACCTGCAGCTAGGCTAAGGCCTTCATGATGGGTCGCCCAGTTAATGACTTGAGCTGGATAATCCTTGAAGAGCTCCACTTCATTGCTGGCCCCTTCAAAACCACAGATATGAAGGATATTGATGCCTCCAGCTTCATTGGCTGCTTCTAGGACAGCGATGCTACTAGGCTCAATGAACTTGCGGTATTCTTCTTGGGTTACACGCTCATCTTGGACCTGCTGGGTTGAGAAGTAAATCCCTTCAACACCTGCTTCTTGGATCAAGCGGCGACTTAAAGTAGCGATATCTCCTGCAATCACGTCAAGGACATGAGCTAAAGTTTCTGGATCTTCCTTGATAAAGTCTGCAATCACTTGGTCTCCACGGGATTGATCCGTACGGAACCAGCGTTTCAAATAAGAAATGGGCGAGAAGATATTGTAGAAAGAAGCAATTTCTTCATGGAAATGGGAACGAATCTCCTTGACCACTTCGATTTGTTTTTCAATCCAAGGATGATGCTCCCCAATCGGTTGAATATCCTTCAATTCTCGGATCGATCTGATCTCTCTCGAATAAAGTGCACTCGGATAGCGGAAGAAGCCATCGCTCATGATCTTGACAAAATCAGGTGAAATTTCTTCTACATAGTGTTGGTGGCCCTTAATACTTTTTGCTACTACAGCCGGATTATCTAGACCCAATTCTTTTTCTTCTTGGGTCACATAATGGAGCCAAAATCCTACAGGAATTCGCTCTACTGTTTCGCCTCGAATGGCACGAAGAACCAATTCTTTTTTACTCATACTGTACATCCTCCTCAATATTTCTCCAACAGAAAGGCTAACTGCTTCCCTTCTTGAATTTGTAACCATGATATCACCTCGAAAAGTAGCTGACTAATATATTTTCCCTATCAAGGCCTTAAAATTTCTTTATTGAGAAAGTCATCAAAAAAACGCAAGCCCTTGAAAATAGGGACTTGCGAGTATCTTTTTCTATTCTTTCATTTTAGAAGAAAAAGGCTGCTTTGATCTTTTCTTGATCCGGTTATAATATAAAACTATACCCCTTCTTTTAAGATGAAAAATGGCATCTTTTGAGGTGAAAAAGCCCTTCATATCAACATTTCTTTCTTCCTATTCATTCCACAATTTCCTGAATCCCCTTCTCCTCTTTCTTGTCAGGCAAGATTGAAAGGAGTATAATTTTTATAGAATAATTTTAAGGAGTGTACGGTTTATGAAAACAACAAAAACCACCTTTACCATCGTTTCTGCTCTTGCTTCTGTCATTTTACTGACGAGTTGTGGAAGCAACACCAACAAAACGCAAGAGACAAAAGCAAGTAGCACTAAAAATCAGGTGACGATGACCTATGATCAACAGCGCTCACAAGAAAATACCATGTCTGTCCTTTGGTACCAAAAGGCAGCAGAAACCAAGGCTTTGTATTTACAAGGCTACAATGTCGCTACTGACCGTTTGAAAGAGATCCTCCAAACTCCTTCTGATAAGCCTTATTCCATCGTCTTGGATTTGGACGAAACTGTTTTAGACAACAGCCCTTACCAAGTTCAAAACGTCAAAGATGGTACGGCCTTCAATCCTAAAGATTGGGATGTTTGGGTGAAAAAAGCAGCCGCAAAAGCGGTGCCAGGTGCCAAAGATTTTCTTCAATATGCGGATCAAAACGGGGTTCAAATCTACTACATTTCTGACCGTACAACCTCTCAAGTAGATGATACCATCAAGAACCTTGAAAAAGAAGGCATTCCTGTTCAAGGACGTGACCACCTCATGTTCTTAGAAGATGGCGTCAAATCAAAAGAAGGCCGTCGCCAAGCTGTACAAGAAAAGACCAATCTTGTCTTGCTCTTCGGGGACAACCTGGTTGACTTTGCAGATTTTTCCAAGACCTCTGAAGCTGATCGCGACAAGAAATTGGACGAATTGCAAAAAGAATTTGGTGAAAAATTCATCATCTTCCCAAATCCAATGTATGGATCATGGGAATCTGCTGTTTACCAAGGTAAAAAACTAGATGCCAAGGGACAAACAGAAGAACGCCTCAAAGCCTTGCAAGGTTTTGACAAATAAAGCAAACATCCTCGCTAGGAAAAACCTAACGAGGATGTTTTTTTCTATATAGATAATTTTATTCAACGGTTACAGACTTAGCAAGGTTTCGTGGTTTATCAACATCGAGCCCACGATGAAGGGCTGCAAAGTAGGCAATCAATTGGGTTGGCACCACCATTGAGATTGGAGAGAGGTAAGGGTGAACCGCTGTCAAGACCAAATCATCTGTCTCTTTAGCGACATTTTCTTCTGCAATGGTTAAAACATGAGCCCCACGTGCTGCCACTTCTTGGATGTTTCCACGTGTGTGGCTGGCTAGGACTGGATCTGACAAGAGGGCGATGACCGGTGTACCCTCTTCGATCAGAGCGATGGTCCCGTGTTTCAACTCACCCGCTGCAAAGCCTTCACATTGGATGTAAGAAATTTCTTTTAGTTTCAAACTGGCTTCCATGGCAACATAGTAATCTTGACCACGTCCGATATAGAAAGCATTGCGGGTTGTTTCCAACAAGCCACGAACTTTTTCATCGATGACTTCTTTTTCTGAAAGGGTTGATTCGATCGATTGGGCAACGATAGACAATTCGTGCACCAAATCAAAGGCTTTGGCCTTCTCATTGCCATTGGCTTCCCCAACAGCTTTAGCCAGAAAGGCAAGGGCTGCGATTTGAGCCGTATAAGCCTTAGTAGAAGCTACCGCAATTTCAGGACCAGCATGGAGCAACATAGTCATGTCTGCTTCACGTGAAAGAGTTGAACCTGGGACATTGGTCACTGTCAAGCTTGGAATGCCCATTTCATTAGCTTTGACCAATACTTGGCGGCTATCGGCTGTTTCACCAGATTGGCTGATAAAGATGAAGAGTGGTTTCTTGCTGAGAAGTGGCATACCATAGCCCCACTCAGATGAAATACCGAGTTCTACTGGAGTATCTGTCAACTCTTCCAACATTTTTTTAGACGCAAATCCAGCATGGTAAGAGGTACCAGCCGCAAGGATATAGATTCGATCTGCTTCTTGAACAGCCTTGATAATAGCTGGATCTACCACTACTTGTCCAGATTCATCTGTATAGGCTTGGATCAACTTACGCATGACAGTTGGTTGCTCATCGATTTCCTTGAGCATGTAGTATGGGTAAGTCCCTTTTCCAATATCAGAAAGGTCGAGTTCAGCCGTGTAGCTATCCCGTTCTTTGACGTTGCCATCATAGTCTTGCACTTCAACGCTGTCAGCCTTGACAATGACCAACTCTTGGTCATGGATTTCCATATATTGGTTAGTTTCACGAATCATGGCCATGGCATCAGAACAGACCATATTGTAGCCATCACCAAGACCGATCAGGAGTGGTGATTTATTTTTTGCCACATAGATGGTGCTTGGATCTTCCGCATCCATGAAAGCAAAAGCATAGGCCCCACGGATGATGTGGAGGGCTTTTTTGAAGGCTTCGAGCGTAGACAAGCCATCTTCTTCAGCAAATTTTCCGATCAAGTGGGCAGCGATTTCTGTATCTGTTTGCCCCTTGAAATGGTGACCTGCTAGGTATTCTTCCTTGATTTCAAGATAGTTTTCAATGACCCCGTTGTGGACCAAAACAAAGCGACCTGTTTCAGAGCGGTGTGGGTGAGCATTGTCCTCAGTTGGTTTTCCATGAGTGGCCCAACGGGTATGTCCAATCCCAGCTGTCCCTTCGACACCTTCTGCCTTAGATGACAATTCTGCAATACGGCCAACTGCCTTTACCAATTGGCTCTTGCCTTCACTAGCCAGAAAAACACCCGCAGAGTCATAGCCTCGGTATTCGAGTTTTTCAAGTCCTTGAATCAAAATATCAGTAGCATTTGTATTTCCTACAACACCAACGATTCCGCACATAGTTTTTACGATATAGCCTTGCTATACTTTCCCCTTTACTTAGTCAAACGACCCATGGTCGATTTCTCAGTTACTTTAAAATTGGTCTAGTCTAATTTGACCAAAAAGCAACCAGCGGAGTCATTATACAATGCTTCTTCCAGTTTGTCAACTAGGAAATTCAAGAAAATTGGTCTAGTTAAGGGAGGGTTAAGAAAAACCTATCAACATCTTGGTTGATAGGTTGCTTTTTCTACTCTTCAAATCCATTCCGCTGACTCAACTTACGGAACCAATGACCAGATTTTTTGAGGGTTCGTTTTTGACTTTCGAGCTCCAACTCAACTAAACCATAGCGGTTCTTGTAGCCATTGAGCCATGACCAGCAGTCAATAAAGGTCCAGATCAGATAGCCTTTACAGTTGGCACCATCTTGAATAGCCCGGTGGAGCTCGCGAAGATGGTCTTTGACAAAGTCAATCCGGTAATCGTCTTGGATCACTCCATCCTTGCGAAATTTTTCCTCTCCTTCAACTCCCATCCCGTTTTCGGTCAGGATCCACTCGATATTGCCATAGTTTTCCTTGATATTTTGGGCAATGTCATACAAGCCTTGCTCATAGATTTCCCAACCTCGGTGGGGATTGATCTTGCGACCTGGCATGACATAGGGTTCATAAAATTGTTCAAAGAGTAGGGGAGATGCTGGATTTGGAGCATAACGAGGAGCCGCCACACGGAGTGGTTGGTAATAGTTAACCCCTAGGTAATCCACCGTATTTTCCTCGATCAAGCGCAATTCAAAGGGATCATAATCCGGTAAGAGATCGCGCTCCCGTAGGATCTCCACTAATTCTTCAGGATAATGACCAAGAACAGATGGATCTAAAAAAGATTTGGCTTGAAAGAGCTCGGCAATACGCGCAGCTTTCACATCTTCTGGATGCTGGCTCCGAGGATAGGCTGGTGTCAAATTGAGCACAATCCCGATACGGTAATTAGGATCCACCTCATGACAGGCCTTAACTGCTAGAGAGCTTGCTAGCTGGGTGTGGTAGGCTACTTTAACAGCTGCTGCTGCGTCTACCTTATGAGGAAAATGGGCATCATAAAAATAACCAAATTCTACAGGGACAATAGGTTCATTAAAGGTGATCCACTGATCGACCAGATCTCCATAGGTCTTGAAACAAAAACGCGCATATTCCTGGTAAGCATAGGCGGTTTCTTTATTTTCCCAACCATCCCCTTGCTCTTGAAGAGCCATCGGTAAATCAAAATGATAGAGGTTGACCAAGAGGTGAATCCCTTTTTCTTTAATCTTTTCAAAGACACGGCGGTAGAAATCAACACCTGCTTGATTGATCTCCCCTCGTCCTTCTGGGAAAATACGTGACCACTGGATAGAGGTTCGAAAGGCCGTGTGGCCGGTTTCTAACAAGAGGTCCAGATCTTCTTCCCAGTGTTCATAAAAAGTCGATGTTTTCTCTGGTCCTTGCCCTTGATAAAAGCGGTTGGGCTCGACCCTATACCAGTAATCCCAGAGATTGTCTCCCTTTCCATCCTGGGCTAGACGTCCTTCTGTTTGAGGCCCCGAGGTCGAACTCCCCCATAAAAAATCCTTTGGAAATTGATACATGTCCTAATCCTCCTCATTCTACTAGCTCTATTGTAGCGAATCCTCCCCCAAAACCTAGGCACAATTTACAGTCTTTCTTACGCAGATTAAAGAAAAAGCCCCTTAGGAAAAATTCCTAAGGGAGCTGGTCCTCTTTATAATTGAGTCACGACATATTCAAAGAGCTTGCGATCTGCTGGGCTCTTGTCAAAACGTAGTTCTGGATGCCACTGAACTCCGAGGAAACGGCTCTCATCTGTGGATTGAACGGCTTCTATGATGTCATCTTTAGGATCCCGCGCGATTACTTCTAAGCCATCTGCCAAGTCTTTAATACTTTGATGATGGAAAGAATTGATGCGACTGGTCTTACCATAGATCTCTTGCAGGACCGTCTGATCCTTGGTCACCAACTCTTGACTGGTGTACTGACCTGGATTGTCCTGCCAGTGGTGTTCAATATCTTGATACAGAGTTCCCCCTAGAGCGACATTATAGAGCTGGGTCCCACGGCAGACGGTAAAGATAGCTTTTTTAGCCGCACGCGCTTCTTCAATCAAGGCCAACTCAAAGAGATCGCGTTTCAAGAGGTAGTCATCACTGTCGATGGTGATTTCTTCTCCGTAAAACTTGGGCAAGACATTTTGTCCACCGGTGATGATGAGCTTATCAATCATCGATATGTAGTCTTTGGCCAAGGCCGCATCTCCAATCGGCAAGATCAAGGGAATCCCTCCTGCCTCTTTGACCGCTTCGACAAAACCAGTCGCCGCATAGCTCATGTTCGCGTCTGGATCATCTGGGAAGGGTCTTTCATTTCCTGTAATTCCAATCACTGGTCTTATTTTCATGCTTATTTCCATATTCTTTCATTCATCTTCAAGGCTTATTGTAACACAATTTCAAGCCAGACTCAATGGAGTTTTTTTGAAGAGAAGGTCTCCCCTTCTAACCCAAAAGCTTGCTGAAAAGATATGAAATTGCTTTCTATTAAAAAATTCTCAAGTGCAAAGACTTGAGAATGGTTTGTTAATTTTTCATCAACCCTTCTTTTACCAAAAAGTCATGCGCTACTTTAGCAGCAGGCTTGCCTTCTACTCCGACTTGGTAGTTCATCTGGCTCATCTGGCTTTCAGTGATTTTACCAGCTAGCTTATTAAGCACACCTTCCAATTCGGGATGTTTCTTAAGAAGAGCTTCTTTCATGAGGGGCGCCCCTTGATAAGGTGGGAAGAGTTGTTTGTCATCTTCGAGGACCACCAGGTCATAGCGAGCAAGTTCAGCATCTGTTGAGTAGGCATCCGTTATTTGAATATCCCCAGACTGGATCGCCTGGTAGCGAAGGGCTGGCTCCATGGTGGAGACTTGTAAGTGGAGACCATAGACCTTCTGCAAGCCCTTGTTTCCGTCTTCGCGATCGTTAAACTCAAGCGTAAAGCCTGCCTTGAGTTGTCCTTCCACCTTTTTCAAATCTGAAATGGTCTTGAGTCCATATTCTTGGGCAATTTTCTTAGGCACTGCTACAGCATAGGTATTTTGATAAGCCATAGGTTTGAGCAAGGCCAGGTCGTCTTGTCGCTTGATCCCATCTCGAGCAGCTTTGTAGACTGCTTCTGGATCATGACTGACTTGTGGTGCTGGCTTGAGGAGACTTTCGGTCACCGTACCTGTAAACTCTGGATAGATAGCGATATCCCCTTTTTTCAGGGCTTCATAGAGGAAGGTGGTCTTGCCAAAATTCGGTTTGACAGTCACTGTCATATCCGTATTTTTCTCGATCAAGATCTTATACATATTGGCTAGAATTTCAGGTTCTGGTCCTAACTTTCCAGCGATGACCAGGTTTTCTTTTTTCGGTTTGGGAAGAAGACTTGGCGTATAAGAAGCTCCTAATCCAATAACCATCACAGCAAAGGCTGCAAAGATGGTCCGTAATTTGGCCTTTTCCATCCATTTGAGAAGAAGGTTAAAGGCGATGGCCAAGAAGGCAGAAGATAGGGCACCGATCAAAATCAGACTGGCATTATTGCGGTCAATCCCCAGAAGGATAAAGGAACCAAGTCCCCCTGCTCCAATCAAGGCAGCTAGAGTAGCTGTGCCGATAATCATCACGGCTGCTGTCCGAATCCCAGACATGATAACAGGCATGGCCAAGGGAATCTCGAACTTCTTGAGTCGCTCCCACTTGGTCATCCCAAAGGCAATTCCTGCTTCTTCGAGGCTTGGATCTATCCCTTGCAAACCGGTGATGGTATTTTGAAGGATGGGGAAAATGGCATAGATGACGAGAGCTGTTAAGGCCGGAAGCGTCCCGATTCCCATGATGGGAATGAAGAGGCCCAAAAGAGCCATGGAAGGAATGGTCTGGAAGATCCCAGCTAACTGTAAGACCCAGTTGCTGGCTCTCTTGCGTGTACTTAAATAAATAGCTAATGGAACAGCCAGAAAAATCGCAAGAAGCAAGGTCAGTAATGACAGTTGCAAATGTTGCCCCAGTGCAGTGACCCAGTCGCCAAAGCGTTCTTGAAAGGTTGCAAGTAGTTTAGACATGGTGAGCACCTCCAAATAGATCTGCGACAAAGTCGTTGGCTGGCTGGGCAAGAATGGTCTCAGAATCCGCTACTTGTACAATCTCTCCTTCTTGCAGTACTGCAATCCGGTCGCCTAATTTTAAAGCCTCGTCCGTATCATGGGTCACAAAAATAGTGGTCATACCGAATTCTTTGTGCAATTCTTTGGTAAGAGTCTGCAACTGCTTGCGAGAAATGGCATCCAAGGCCGAAAAAGGCTCGTCCATCAATAGAATTTTTGGTTCCCCAATGATAGCTCGCACAATGCCAATCCGCTGTTGCTCTCCACCCGATAATTCACTAGGCATGCGATTTGCATACTCTGCCGCAGGAAGCCCCACCTTATCCAAGAGTTCTTCTGTCTTAGAAGCGATTTGCTCCTTGCTCCAGCCCTTCATCTCAGGAATAAGAGCTATATTTTCCGAAACCGTCAAGTTTGGAAATAGGGCAATGGCTTGAAGGACATAGCCGGTACTGAGACGTAACTCCCGTTCATCATAGTCCTTGATACGTTTTCCATCCATATAGATATTGCCATCAGTCGGCTCCAAGAGACGATTGACCATCTTGAGCATGGTGGTCTTTCCAGATCCTGAAGGACCCACTAGCACCATAAATTCTCCATTTTCAATGCGGAGATTGACATCTTTCAAAATGTCCTTTTCCGTGTAGCGCAAGGCTACATGTTTGTATTCAATCATGTTCTTCCTCAATAAGTTTTCTGTCTCTAAGAATATCCAATAAGCTACTTGCCGGATGGTCTAGGACTTTTTCGACATCTGTTGAAACTCCGGCTTGCTCCCCAGCTTTAATCGCTGTATAGGTACTGACCCAAGCATCGTACTCCCAGTTTTGTGCTGGCCATTTTTTCCGAGACTCATAAGCTTCTTCTACTGATTCATCCACATACGCGATGGTCTTACCGGTCTCTTTTGAGAGAAGCGCTACGATTTCTTCCATGGAAAGATCCTCTGGCCCTGTCAGATTCAAGGTTTGATTTTCCCATTCCTTAGGGTTTAAAAGAATTTCTGCTGCAACCCTAGATGTGTCCTTACGAGCAACAGCTGACACCTGCCCACTGCCAGCCGGACCGCGAATCTCTCCATTTTCAAGCGCAATATCAATCAAGAAATCCAAATAAAAATTATCTCTCAAAAAAGTGTAGGTGAACCCTAACTCCTTGATATAGGCTTCCGTCTGGGCATGATCTCGAGACAAGGTGAAAGTTGCCTTCTCATCTGCCCCATAAAAGGAGGTATAAACAATATGCTGCACCCCCACTAGCTTTGCGGCATCTAAAAACTCCTTGTGCTCCTTGACACGCTCTGGATTTTCCCGAGCAGAGACCATCAATAAGACATCGATACCCTTTAAGGCCTCAACCACCTCTGGAGTATTGGCATACACCATCTTACGAATTTCCGCTGACGCGTAGACTGTTGCCCGCTCTGGACTTCTTGCCAGATGGATAGAAGCAATTCCTTGCTGATCGACAAGATCAGCCACATAAGCACCTATTTCCCCTGTTACACCTGTTATTCCAATCATAACTGTTACTTCCTCTCCCTACATATCATTTTCTTTAGCTTTTAGATTGTCAATAATACGCTCTTGATAGGCTTCAAATTCTCGGATTTCTTGATCTGAAAAACCTTGGTAAAAAATCTCTCCCAGTTCTTTGCTGACACGGTCACCGATTTCTTTTTGCGCCCAACCAAGGTCTGTCAAAGAGATATATTTTTTCCTTTTATCCTGCGTGCAAGGTTGAATCGTGACCAAGCCTTGTTCTTCCAATTTCTTAACCATACTGGTCAATGTATTATTGGCTAGACCCGTCGCAAGAGCGATATCGGTCGCAGTAGCGCACCCCAACTCTTGCTTCCACAAAATCGTTAAAATTTTTCCCTGTTCACTTCGGTATTGGGCATCTGGTTCCTTGCTCAAGAGTTTTTGAAAAAGTCGCCCGTTCAATAAGCGTATCTGTAAAGCTTGGTATCCCCCTTGCATCTTGTCCATTTTGTCTCCTTTTTATTTCTATATCGAAATATCAAAGTCATTGTACCACTGCCTGTTACATCTGTCAACTATTTCGATATAGAAATAACATTTTCCTTGGAAGAAGAGAAACATTTAAACTCCTTGTAAAACAACACTGAGTTTTACATATGTTCACTGTAATGCAGAATGAAATTTGTTAAAAAGCTTCGGTAGGTTTCTTCCTACCGAAGCTTTTTTGATATCACGCATCCAACCAACAACTATTTTCAAACCGACTCTTTGCCTTTTCACAAAAATCCTCCAGAGCTGAACTCTGAAGGATTTATTTTTTATTTCACAACGATATTAACGAGTTTATTAGGGACACTAATCACTTTCACGATTTCTTTGCCATCAATCTCTGCCTTGACTTTTTCGTCAGAGAGAGCGACTTCTTGCAATTCTTCGCGTGACAGGTCTTTCGCGACCATGAGTTTAGCACGGACTTTTCCTTTGATTTGAACAACGATTTCGATTTCGTCTTCAACCAATTTGCTTTCGTCCCATGTTGGCCAAGCTACATAAGAGATAGATTCGCCTGTTGCTGCCACTGTTTGCCAGAGTTCTTCTGCCAAGTGAGGTGCAAATGGAGCGATCAATTGTATAAAACCTTTGGCATAATCCACATAGAGTTTGTCTTCCTTATTCGCCGCATTGACAAAGACCATGAGCTGAGCAATGTCTGTGTTGAATTTCATAGACTCGATTTGCTCAGTGACAGCCTTAACAGTTTCGTTGTAAACCTTGTCAAGAGCGCCATTGTTTTCCGCAACGATTTCTTTGGTTGTAATCAAACGATAAACACGGTCTAGGAATTTACGGCTTCCTTCCAAACCTTCTTCTGACCAAGCGATGGAAGCATCGAGTGGTCCCATAAACATTTCATAGACACGAAGGGTATCCGCACCGTATTGTTCCACCACATCGTCTGGGTTGACCACGTTCTTGAGGGATTTCGACATCTTAGCTGGTGCTTGCTCCAACTCTTCTCCTGTTTCCACATGGAAGAAGGAACCGTCACGTTTTTCAACCTTATCAGTCGCTACAAGAGCACCACGGTGGTCACGGTAGCTTGTTCCCAAGATCATTCCTTGGTTAAAGAGTTTTTGGAATGGCTCTTTAGTTGGAACAACACCAAGGTCATAGAGGAATTTATGCCAGAAACGAGCGTAAAGCAAGTGGAGCACGGCGTGTTCTGCACCACCTACGTAGATATCTATTGGCAACCATTGTTTGAGGAGATCCTCGTCAGCCAATTTCTCAGTGTTGTGTGGATCGATATAGCGGAGGTAGTACCAGCTTGAACCGGCCCATTGTGGCATGGTATTGGTTTCACGACGACCCTTGACGCCATCCTCACGAGTCACTTCCAGCCAGTCTGTCAAGTTGGCCAATGGGCTTTCCCCAGTACCTGAAGGGCGGATATCCTTGGTGACTGGCAAGACAAGTGGGAGTTCACTTTCTGGAACAGCTGTCGAAGTCCCATCTTCCCAATGAATGATTGGGATTGGTTCACCCCAGTAACGTTGACGGCTAAAGAGCCAGTCGCGGAGACGATAGGTAACCTTTTCTTGACCAAAGCCTTTTTCTTCTAGCCAAGACACGATTTTAGCAATCGCTTCTTCTTTGTTGAGTCCATCTAGGAAGTCAGAGTTGACGTGAAGGCCGTCTTCTGTATAGGCAGCTTCTTCAACGTTGCCACCTTCCAAGACTTCTACGATTGGAAGTCCAAATTGTTTTGCAAATTCCCAGTCACGTTGGTCGTGGGCAGGTACGGCCATAACAGCACCTGTTCCGTAGCTAGCAAGAACATAGTCGGCAATCCAGATTGGAATTTCTTTACCATTGACAGGGTTGATAGCATAAGCACCAGTCCAAACCCCTGTTTTTTCCTTGGCAAGGTCTGTACGAGCCAAGTCTGATTTAAGGCTAGCTTGGTGTTTGTAGTCCGCTACAGCCTCAGCTTGTTCAGGTGTCGTGATGGCATCTACTAGTTCATGTTCAGGAGCCAAAACAGTGAAGGTCGCACCGAAAAGGGTATCCGGACGAGTTGTAAAGACGGTGAATTCCTTGTCAGTCCCTTTTACTTTGAAAGTAACGTTAGCACCAGTTGATTTACCAATCCAGTTGCGTTGCATGTCCTTGATAGACTCTGGCCAGTCAAGGTCATCCAAGTCGTTGAGCAAACGTTCCGCATAGGCAGTGATTTTAAGCATCCATTGGCGCATTGGTTTGCGGACAACTGGATAGCCACCACGCTCAGAGGTTCCATCTGGAAGAACTTCTTCGTTAGCGATAGCTGTTCCTAGTTCCTCAACCCAGTTTACTGGTACTTCAGCTTCATAAGCCAAACCTTTTTCGTAAAGCTTAGTGAAGATCCATTGCGTCCACTTGTAGTAGTTTGGATCTGTCGTATTGACTTCACGGTCCCAGTCGTAAGAGAAGCCAAGCGCATTGATTTGGCGTTTGAAGTTAGCGATGTTTTCTGCTGTGAATTCCGCTGGGTCATTCCCTGTATCCATAGCGTATTGCTCAGCAGGCAAACCAAAAGCATCCCATCCCATTGGGTGAAGGACATTGTAACCTTGCGCACGTTTGAAACGGCTAAGGATATCTGTTGCTGTGTAGCCTTCTGGGTGTCCTACGTGAAGACCCGCTCCAGATGGGTAAGGGAACATGTCAAGCGCATAAAACTTAGGTTTTGAAGCATCTGTTCCTGTCTTAAAGGTGTGGTGGTCAGCCCAGTATTTTTGCCACTTAGGCTCGATTTCTTTATGATTGTAAAAACTCATAGCGTCTCTCCAATTTTCGTGATGCTCCTATTATACCATTTTTAGGCGATTTTTAAAGGTTCAGACAAAGAAAAAGACAGGTCCCATACGGGACCTGTCTCTCCTGTTTTCTTCAAGAAAAGTCTATTTCACATGCTTTTCAAGTTCTTCTTGCGCTTTTTTATTGGATTTTTCTTTTTCTTTCTTCCATTGATCACGCGCTTTGTCATAGTCTTTAGCCGATACGACCTTGTCTTGAACTTCTAAATATTTATAGTTGAAGGATTGACCCTTGTGGCCTGTCCAAGCAAAGGCTGCAGAGTATGGTACAGTCTTACGAACGACTGGAGAAGCTCCATCTGAATGGATCGGAATCAAGAGGGCACTATCGGTCAACCAAGCTTGAGCGGCAGCATATTTTTCGTAACGCTTGTTCACATCTTTGGTTTCATTATGCGCATCTTCGATCAATTGATCATATTCATCAAAACCAGCTGCTTTTGCGGCTGCATTATCCGTACCAGCATCGAATCCAAAGTAAGAATTGGCGTTTTCGCCGGATTTACCACTAGTGATGTCGATGTAAGAAGATGGGTCCGTATAGTCTGGACTCCAACCCAAGTTATTGTTCAAATCCCAGTCTTGTTGCGAAGCACTTTCAGCAAAGTAGGTAACCCGTTGCAGATCATCTTCAGAAATCATATTCAAATCGATGACAATATTTTCTGCTCCTAGTGTAGATTCAACTGACTGTTTAAAGGATTGAGCTTGTTTGATCCCTTCTGTATAAGTTGAAGAAGTTGGAAGGTCCAAATGAATTGGGAATTCAACTCCTTGAGCTTGCAAATCTGCCTTGGCTTTGGCAAACTCTTCTTTGGCCTTGGTTGGATTGTAGAGGGTGTCTTTTCCATCTGCGACAGAGACCCCTTTCCATTCATCCCCATAAGCTTCCAAGTCTTTTTCTACTGCATCACCAAATTGTTTGCCATCGATTTGGACAAAGTTTGGTGGCGTAAAGGTATTACGGATCACCTTATTGGCACCCGCTTCCCCGTTAGTTTGCGCTACATAAGCCTTGCGGTTGAAGGCAAACATAATGGCTTGACGGAAGTCCTTATTTAAGATTGCTTTCTTAGTTGAAGTCTTTTGAGCATCCGTGGTCTTCTTTGTGATTTCATAGGCCTGACGGTCAATGTTGAAGGAAAGGTTGTAGGTAGAGGAACCTTGGTCAGTATAGACAATGTCGTCCTTATGCTTCTTCTCTACACTCTTATAGTTGGAACCATTTGGGAAGACACGGGCAACTGTATAGTCGCCGTTATCAAACCCACGAATCAAGGATTCTGAGTCTTGTCCATCATAATAGGTCAGCTTCACTTTACTGATCTTAACATTATCCGCATCCCAGTATGTTGGGTTCTTTTCCAATATCGCAGAAGATTTAGAAGTGATGGACTTGATCAAATAAGGACCGCAGTAGAGGATACTAGATGGAGAAGTCCCTTGACCATAGTCATCTCCTTTAGATTTCAGGAATTCTTCGTTAACCGGCATCAAGATCCCCATCGTAGTCTTAGAATTCCAGAAACTTTCCGGTTGGCTCAAGGTATATTGAACGGTGTAATCGTCAATAGCTTTCACACCAACAGTTGAGAAATCAGATGTCTTCCCTGAAACATAATCATCCAAGCCTTTGACAGATTTTTGGACCAAGTAAATCGCTTGTGATTTCTTGTCTGCCGCGTGTTTGAGGCCTGTGACAAAGTCTTGGGCTTTGACTTCTCCATATTCTTCCCCTTCAGAAGTCATCCATTTGACCCCTTTACGGAGTTTATAAGTATAGGTCAAGCCATCCTTGGAAACAGTCCAGTCTTTAGCAAGCGATGGGATCAAGTTCCCGTACTTGTCCACTTCCAACAAGCCATCTATCGCATTTCCTGTAAACTCGGAAGTCGATTTTTTATTAGAAATCGAATAGTCGAGAGTATCCGGATCCTGGGTATAGACATAGCTAAAAGTCTGATCGCCGGAACTTCCAGATTTCCCTCCTGAGCAGGCTGCCAGTACACCAGCTGATAAAAGCAGAGCGCTGGTAGCTAAGAGTACCTTCCCTTTGTTCATATAAATCACCTCATTGTAAAAAATGTTATACTCAATTTAAATTATAGCACTTTCTAGGGAAATGTAAACGCTTTTACTGCGAAATTATTCTATTTTTCCTTTATTTTTTCAATTTCTACTTTTTCTAAAATTTTTTAAGTTGAATCCCTGGCCTGTATGATATAATGGAATCTATGAATTATGTGAGACATTTACACAAACGACTAAAACGCAGCCTCTTGTCCCTCCTTGTAGGAGTCTTGACATTAGGCCCTATTTCCACTGCTTTTGCGGATGACATCTACCAGCAAGAAGATGTCATGAAAATCGCAGCTGATGCTGGACTGGTATTGGACGATTTTTACAAGCCTAAGGCTGACATCGTCATCGACGCCAATACTGGAGCCATTTTGTACGGAGACAATATCGACACGGTCCGGGACTCCGGAAGCATGGCCAAACTCATGAGTGCCTATGTGGTCTTTCGGGCCCTCAAAGAAGGCAAGATCAAATATGATACCGTGGTTACAGCAACAGAGGCAGACCAAGCCATCTCGGAAAACAATCTGTTAAGTAACTCACCTATTGTAGCTGGTGTTGACTACAAAGTATCTGAATTGATCAAGATGCTCTTTGTTCCATCTTCCAGTGCGGCCGTGATTATGCTGGCCAACGCCGTTACTGACAATGATCCCGATAAGTTTTTGGACTTAATGAATCAGTACGCACAAGAAATGGGGATGAGCCATACCAAATGGCACAATCCAAATGGAGCGATGATCTCGGTGCTTCAGGGCTACTACAACCCTCAGCGCTACGATGTCAATGCGAATAACGAAATCACAGCGCGGGACATGTCTATTCTGGCTTATCACATCGTAAACGACCTGCCAGAAATGTTGGAATACACCAAGCAAGCTCACACTACGATCATGGAAGGAACCCCCTACGAGCAAAGCTACGATAACTACAATACTTCGCTCGAAGGTGGAAAATTCGCCCTTAAAGGAACAGATGGACTCAAAACTGGATCTAGCCCGACTGCTGACTACAACTACACCGCGACTACCAAGCGGGGGAAACAGCGGATTATCGAAGTCATTTTGGGGGTTGGGAACTATGATGTCGAGATCGCCGAAAGTTACCGCAATCAAATCGGGAATACCTTGGCTGAGAAAATGTTCGCAGACTACCAGTATAAAAAAATCCTTTCTGCAGGCGATCATACCATCGACGGGAAGACAATTCACTTGAAGCAAGACTTCTATGCGACCGTTAAGAAGGGGACGAAGCCAGCCCTTAAACTGGAAGACAACCGCCTAGTCGTTCAGAACGGCTTGCAACAGGTATCTCCAAGCATTAAACCGGGAGTGGCTGTCAGTGAGTCTAAAACAACGACCTCTAGCAGTAAAAGCAAGGGACTCGATGTCATGTGGCTCTTCTGCTTCCTGCCTGCCGGAATTTTATACCTGATCTTTAAACAAACCGATCCAAAAAGAAGAAAATAGAAAAAGAACTCCCAATACCATAAGGTATGGGAGTTCTTGGTTTGTTGACAAAGTCATCTTAGGCCAAACCTTGAACATAGGCATCTACTGCTACGATGGCTTGGGCAATATCAGAAGCCTTCACCTCAAATGGCATTTGATGGATGGTTTCTCCTTCGATGGTGGCTTGTTGACCAACTTTGAGAAGATCTTCATAACTTGCAGTTTCAAGATGCATTTCTTTCAGAGTTGTTGGCATACCGATTTGTTGATAGAAACGAATGTATTTATTCAATTCTTCCTTCGGACGGTTTTCCAAGAACAATTGAACTAACGTTCCGTAGGCTACTTTTTCACCATGAGTCAAATGGTGGATGTCTCCAGTAAGGGCTGTAAAGCCATTATGGATGGCATGGGCAGCTGCTAACCCACCACTTTCAAACCCAATCCCGCTAAGAAGGGTATTGGCTTCAATGATGTTTTCAAGAGCAGGGGTTACAACTTTGGCTTCACAAGCAGCCATGGCTTGGAGACCATCAGCAAATAAGGTTTCTTCACAACGTTGTGCAATGGCGACACCCGCTAAGGTTTGTCGTTGACCCAACATGGTTTTTCCATTCGCTTGCATCACTGCACGCGCTTCTACCCAAGTTGCTAGGCCATCTGCGATACCAGAAGCGAGCAAGCGTTTTGGTGCTTGAGAGATCACTTTGCTATCCACCAAGACCAATTCTGGGTTCTTAGAATAGAAGATATAGCGCTCAAAGGCACCCTCATCCGTATAGATAACCGACAAGGCGGAAACGGGAGCATCTGTAGAGGCGATGGTCGGAGCAATCACAACTGGTGATTTTAGAAGATCAGCAATAGCTTTTGCACTATCGATGGTTTTTCCTCCACCAAGTCCAATGACCAAATTACAGCCATTTTCTTCTGCCAGACTAACCACACGATTGATTTCGTTGTCAGAAGCTTCTCCATTAAAGAAGACTGGCAAAACCGTAAGCCCATTTTGACCAAGGTATTCTTCAAAACGTTTCCCTACGATATCATAAACCACTGAATCACATAGTAAAACAGGGTGAGTCCCTAATTCTGAAATAGATTGCGCATTTTCAAACAAGGCATTTTCCCCTTGAATGTAACGTGACGGACTTGCAAAATTTCTCATAGTCTGCTCCTTTAAAATTTATTTAGTTCACACCCATAGTAGCATTTATTTCTATGAAATTCAAAGAATTATACAAGGCTCCAATCAATTAAATTTATCTGTTCACGCGGTCATTGGAAGCGTTTCATTTTTATTTGATGAATCTTATTATCAAAAATCCCCAAAGCTAGTTTCAGTAGATTGAAACTTGGCTTTGGGGATTTTTATTTTTTTACAAGCATTGAGAAAATCAATCACTTAACTGAAGTCGAGACTACTTCCTTTGATCAACAAAACTAGTATCGCGAAATTGAACTCGCCCTAAAAGCGTCGAGAAAAAGAGAGATTGACTGGTGGGCCTGGCCCACATGGTCAATCTCCTATTTTCTTCTCGCTTTTTTACGGGCTTAGTATCTTAAACTACCAAATGATCACACGATCTTCTGGTGCGCGCCACATGCCGTCGCCTTCTTTGACATCAAAGGTTTCAAAGAATTCGTCAAAGTTTGGTAATTGGACATTGGTGCGGAGTTTTCCTGGTGCGTGGACATCGACACTTGCGAGGAGTTGCATGTACTCTGTCCGAGCTTTCATGCGCCAGATGCGAGCAAAGTTGGTGAAGAATTCTTCTGCTGAGAAATCTTCCTCTTTCTTAGCGGCTTCAAGGGCTGCAGCGATACCACCGAGGTCTGCTACGTTTTCAGAAACGGTCAATTTCCCGTTGATCTTGGCACCGTAAGAGTCTTGACCTTCGAACTGATCGATGACTTTTTGCGTGCGAGCGGTAAAGGCTTCGTAATCTTCTGGTTTCCACCAGTCTTTCAAGCTACCGTGCTCGTCAAAGGATGCTCCATTGGTGTCAAATGCGTGGGAGATTTCATGGGCAATGACTGCACCGATTCCGCCGTAGTTGGCTGATGATGATTGGTGAAGGTCATAGAAAGGTGCTTGTAAAATCGCTGCTGGGAAGACGATTTGGTTCTGTTGCGGATCATAGTAGGCATTGACCATATTAGCTGGCATGTGCCATTCGCTCCGATCAACTGGTTGGTTCCACTTGCTCCAAGTATGGGCAATGGAAATTTCATAGAGAGCTTGAGCATTTTCAACCAATGTTTTGCTCTCATCGATGATCTTTTTGGCGTATGTTTCTGGTAATTTTTCAGGGTAGCCGATATGTGGTGTGATGACATTGAGTTTGACAATGGCTTTTTCGCGAGTTTCAGGAGCGAGCCAGTCTGCTTTTTCTAAGCGCTCCTTGTAGACGTCAATCATGGTCGCTACTTTATGCTCTACATCTGCTTTTGCTTCTGGTGAAAATTTTTCTCCCGCATACCAGAGTCCAAGCGCTTGGCTATATGGTACTTCTGCTAATGACAAGGCCGCCTTTTCTTTTGGACGAGGTTCTGGAACACCTGCAATCGTACGACTATATTCACCAGCCAAGACACGGATTTCTTCGGTCAAGAATAAAGTCCAATCTACGGCTGCACCGAGTTTCAATCTTGCATGAATAGTTTCCCAGTTGGCTGCTGAATAGAATGTTGGTGCGAATTCCTTCCAGAAACGCTCTTCTGGAACGATGATTTTATCCGGAGTTTGTCCGATCACTTCTGTAAAGAAAGTATCGAGTGGCAATTCTGGAACCAAGGCCTTGAAATCTGCCCACTCATAAGGATGGTAGAGTTTGTTGTACTCGGATCTTTCTTCATTTGACAAGATATATTTGGCCAATTCTGCATCCGACGCAATGACCTTATCCAGGATATCTTTGATTTCTGCCTCTGAGAATTCAAATTTAGGTAAAAGTTTTTCCATCATTTGGCGCCAGATAGCCAGTAGTTCTGGGCCTTTTTCGTTGCCTTCTTCATAGTAGGTCGTATCTGGCAAGATATGAGCCGGCGCTTCTCCCCACAAGACATTCATTTGGGCATTCATATAGTCTGGTGACACGCTAAATGGCATGATATTTGGTTTGCCAGCTAGTTCATAGGCTCCCAGCTTGCTGGTATAGTCTTCAAAAGAAGACAAGGCCTTGATTTCATTGATCAAGGGCATGGCTGGTGCTACACCAGCTGCTTCCCGTGCATCAAAATCTGCCACCATTTTATGGTATTTGACAAAGTTTTGCAGAATGCTGTCTTCAGGCAGCTCTTCTCCCCGTTGCCATTTCCCAGTGATATCCAACATCAAGTTTTCGATGTCTCGATCTAAGTCCATAAAACCACCAGTTGACGGTTTGTCATCAGGAATCACAGCTGTCTCAGCCCATTCCCCATTGACGTAATCATAAAAATCATCTTGTAAACGTACCATGATCTTCTCGCTTTCATTCTTTTCTATTAACCTTATCAAAAATAGGAACTTTTTTCAATGATTACAAGTAAGTTAATCTAAATTATTTTAAAAATTAACTTGACTTAATTTTTTTATTTATGTATATTAATGGTAAAGGAGCAAAATCATGATTCAAATTGAACATCTAAGTGTTGCTTACCAGCAAACACTGGCCTTGGAGGATCTTTCCCTCACCATCCAGGGTCCAACCATCCTAGGCATTCTTGGACCCAACGGAGCTGGAAAATCAACCCTGATCAAGGCCATGCTAGGACTTCTCCCTCATTCGGGAAAGGTCCTGCTCGATCAAAAAGATCTCGGCCAAGCTCTTCAACGAGTGGCCTACGTCGAACAGAAATCCGCTATTGATTTCCACTTCCCCATCACGGTGCGGGAGTGTGTCTCACTGGGCCTCTACCCCCATCTTCCGATCTTCAAGCGAAAAAGTAAAGAAGATCTCCAAAAAGTGGAAAATGCCTTGAAACTTGTCAATCTTCTTGATCTAGCAGATCGCCAGATCGGCCAGCTTTCGGGAGGGCAATTCCAACGGGTGCTAATCGCCCGCTGCTTGGTCCAAGAAGCAGATGTCATCTTTTTGGATGAGCCCTTCGCAGGGATTGACTCCGTCAGCGAAGACATTATCATGCAGACCCTTCAGACCTTGAAACAAGAAGGCAAGACCATTCTGATCGTCCATCACGATCTCAGCAAGGTCCCAGCTTATTTCGACCAGGTCCTCCTCCTTCACCGCAAGCTGATCGCTTTTGGAAAAACAGAGGAAACCTTTACCAAGGAGAATCTGCATGCAGCCTATGGGCATGAACTCTTTATAGGAGGTGGAGTCGGATGATTACAGAATTTATCGATGGATTACAGCAATTCCACTTCTTACAGAATGCCCTGATCACAGCCATTGCCATTGGTATTGTCGCTGGAGCTGTCGGATGCTTCATTATTTTGCGAGGCATGTCTCTCATGGGAGATGCTATCTCGCACGCAGTCCTTCCAGGGGTGGCCCTGTCCTTTATCCTTGGCATCAATTTCTTTATTGGCGCCATTGTCTTTGGGCTTCTAGCTTCCATCCTTATCACCTATATCAAGAGTAACTCCATCATCAAGAGCGACACAGCGATAGGGATTACCTTTTCTTCTTTCCTTGCCTTAGGAGTCATCCTGATTGGAGTCGCCAAAAGTTCCACCGACCTCTTCCACATCCTCTTTGGGAATATCTTGGCCGTGCAAGACCAGGATATGTGGATGACCATCGGTGTTGGGGTGGCGGTCTTGCTGGTAATTGTCCTGCTCTTTCGTCCCTTGCTGCTCACTTCTTTTGATCCCGTTCTGGCTCAATCCATGGGCGTTCGGGTCAAGATCTATCACTACCTCCTCATGGTGCTCTTGACTTTGGTTTCTGTCACTGCTATGCAAAGTGTCGGGACCATTCTGATCGTCGCCATGCTCATCACACCTGCTGCGACAGCCTATCTCTATGCCAATAGCCTCTGGTCCATGATGCTCTTGTCCTCTAGCCTAGGCGCTCTTGCATCCGTTCTGGGACTCTTTATTGGCTATAGTTTGAACATCGCCGTTGGGTCTTGTATTGTCCTCACTTCTGCCGTCTTCTTTCTCATCAGCTTTTTTATCGCTCCTAAGCAGAGAAAGAACAAGCACGCTCTTTCATCTCATTAAAGGAGAAACACATGAAAAAAATCGCTTCTGTCCTCGCCCTCTTTGTGGCGCTCTTATTCGGTCTTCTAGCCTGTAGCAAGGGTTCTTCTTCTGGAGCTTCTGGTAAATTGAAAGTGGTCACCACCAATTCGATCCTTGCAGATATGACCAAAAATATTGCTGGGGATAAGATCGAACTGCACAGTATCGTTCCCGTCGGCAAAGATCCCCACGAATACGAACCACTACCAGAAGATGTCAAAAAAACTTCGCAAGCAGACCTGATCTTCTACAACGGGATCAATCTCGAAACCGGTGGCAATGCTTGGTTTACCAAGTTGGTCAAAAATGCCAATAAAGTTGAAAACAAGGACTATTTCGCAGTTAGCGAGGGAGTCGATGTCATCTATCTAGAAGGCCAAAACCAAGCTGGAAAAGAAGACCCACACGCTTGGCTCAATCTCGAAAACGGGATCCTCTACGCTAAAAACATTGCCAAACAATTGATCGCCAAAGATCCGAAAAACAAGGACTTCTACGAAAAGAATCTAGCTGCTTATACTGAAAAACTCAGTAAGCTCGACCAAAAAGCCAAACAAGCATTCAATAACATCCCAGCAGACAAGAAGATGATCGTAACCAGCGAAGGTTGCTTCAAGTACTTCTCAAAAGCCTATGGCGTCCCATCTGCCTATATCTGGGAAATCAACACTGAAGAAGAAGGGACTCCCGAACAAATCAAAACACTGGTAGAGAAATTGCGTCAAACTAAGGTACCGTCCCTCTTTGTCGAATCCAGTGTCGATGAACGCCCTATGAAAACTGTGTCTAAGGATACCAATATCCCTATCTTTTCAAAAATCTTTACTGACTCGATCGCTAAAGAAGGCGAAGAAGGCGACAGCTACTACAGCATGATGAAATGGAATTTGGAGAAAATCGCAGAAGGTTTGAACAAATAAGATTCCAAACTGATTAGATTCTCAAACAAATCAGTGGCTCTTCCCCCTTCATTGATGTACAATGAAAAGAAAAAAGGAGTCTTTGCTATGACAACATTTTTAGGAAACCCTGTTACCTTTACCGGATCTCAACTTCAAGTTGGCGATACTGCTCATGACTTTTCACTGACCACTCCTAACTTGGAGAAAAAATCTTTGGCTGATTTTGCTGGGAAGAAAAAAGTTCTTAGTGTGATCCCATCTATTGACACAGGTATCTGTTCTACTCAAACACGTCACTTCAACCAGGCCCTCTCTGACATGGAGGACACTGTGGTCTTGACGGTTTCCGTCGACCTTCCTTTCGCCCAAGGTAAATGGTGTGCTGCTGAAGGGATAGAAAATGCCATCATGCTCTCAGACTACTTCGACCATTCCTTCGGGAAGGCTTATGGCCTCTTGATCAATGAATGGCACTTGCTCGCACGCGCTGTCTTGGTCCTAGATGCGGACAACAAGGTCACATACGTTGAATACCTCGACAACATCAACAGCGAACCAAATTACGACGCTGCAATCGAAGCCGTCAAAGCACTTGATTAAAGTAAAAAGAGGTCTACGACCTCTTTTTTATATCTACAAAATCTGTTCAGAGACTTTCCTTAAGTGAGTACGGACGTCAGCGAACTTCTAGGAAGTTCCATGACTTAGTTTTGAACCTAACGTTTCAAAACTCCCGAGTACTTGAAACAACAATGTTTCAAGTACTTTTCTCACGGCGGAAAGGCTCATCACCTGATAGATCAGCTCTAAGAACTTAACTGTTTTAACTTCTTTTAAGAATCTCTTAGGCTATTTTATGTAAAATAACAGTTCTTTCGTTGCTATAAAATCCGATGGAGCCCATTCTGGAGGAGGACCCGCCAGCGTAAGCGAGGGATGCCTCTGAGGAAACTTCGCACGCGCTGTGCTACTTGTTGCTTATAGCTTTTGCCTCCTTGTGCAAAGACTCCTTTTCGACTCCAATAACCTTGCTCTCCGCGGTCATTCTTCGGAGCTAGATAGCGAACACCTTGGCGATAAAGGACCTGCTTGCGAAAGGCTGGGTCCCAAGCTTTGACGGGGTCAATATCTAAGTCCTTATGGGTCCGGCCCCTAGCCAACCCGTAGTTAAAACTGGCACCATTGACAATGCCATTTTCAGAAACTTCTACTGGATCGACTTCATTGAGGAAATGCCCAGCTTGGTCGAGAATATACTCCGTATGAAAATTTAACAAGACTTTGAAATTGACTTGTTGGGGAGCTCCCGATGGATAATGAAGGTGACCTTCTGGCCCTAGGGAGACCTTGTTGTGAAGGCGGGCAGCCGCATAAGCATCCACCGTGACCGCTCTAGCCTCCTGTAGGTAAGCTTGTAAAGCCTCCTCGTCAGTCTGTCCAGCTCTCGCATTATGCGTCCGAATCCATTGTGCCTGGTAACTTGAAAGTAGGTAACGCAACTGGTGAACCTGGCGTTTCAAGAGCTGATCTCCCGACTGATCTGCTAAAGGATCCCTTTCAAAGGCGACCTGCACGACACGTGAAAAAGCCGTCCAAAAGTCGGATCCTGGCGGACAATCTGGAGCCATCCTACTCAGAAGAAAGGCTGTTTCTTCACAAGTTCCAGACAGGTCACTCGGCATAAGGAGAATTTTCATAACGCCCCTCAGCAAGTCTTGGGCAGCAGTTTCCGTTAGATCCTTGATCTCTTGAAACCACATGTTTTGAAACAGAGGACTGGCAAAGAAAAAGACAGACTGGTATTGTTCTTGGTAGGCTTGCGGATCTTTGTATCCCTGCAAGTGCTTCTCTAGATAGGCTAAACTATTCTCTCTCCAGCCTAGTCTCGCTAATTCCCGTCTGTTCATGATGCCATCCTTTCTATGCTTCTATACTACCATCTTTTGGAGCTTGAGACAATTCTCATTACTCCACTAGCGTTTTTGAGGATTTTTTTGATATACTAGAAGTGAGCGAAGAAAAGAGGAAAGCATGACACCAAACAAAGAAGATTACCTCAAGTGCATTTATGAAATTGGCACAGAAGTAGAAAAAATCAGTAATAAAGAAATCGCTAGTCGCATGCAGGTCTCTCCACCCGCTGTGACCGAGATGATTAAGCGCATGATCTCTGAGGGCCTCTTGGTGAAAGATAAGACCCATGGCTATCTACTAACAGATCTGGGCTCGCAATTGGTCTCTGATCTCTACCGCAAGCACCGCTTGATCGAAGTATTTCTGCTGAAAAATCTTGGCTACACAACTGAAGAAGTCCATGAAGAGGCAGAAGTTCTCGAGCATACCGTTTCTGAACATTTCATCGACCGGCTGGATCACATGCTTGGAAATCCTAAGACCTGCCCTCATGGTGGGACAATTCCAAAGAAAGGTGAAAGGCTTGTCGAAGCCTACCAAGACCGTCTCAGTGAAACGACCCAACCTGGTCTGTATATTCTGCAAAGGGTCTATGACACCTATGAATTGTTAAAATTCTTAGACCAGATCCATCTCCAGATTGGCGATACCATCGCGTTTCAACGGTATGATGACTACACAGGCCTCTATCACTTCGTTATACATGAACAAGAAATTTCTATCAACCAAGTGATCGCCCAACAACTCTATATCGAAAAACATGCAGTCTAACCCGACTGCATGTTTTCTTACTTATGGATTTTTTGTATCTAGCAAAATCGTCACCGGACCATCATTGATCAATTCAATCGCCATATCGGCTCCAAAGATCCCTCGTTTGACTGGGACTTCTTTTTCTAATTGATCATTAAAGGCATCATATAACTGACTGGCCATATCTGGCTTGGCAGCCCCTATAAAAGCAGGACGGTTGCCTTTTTTTGTCTCCGCAAAGAGGGTAAATTGAGAGATCGACAAGATTTCTCCTTGGATATCTTTGACCGAAAGATTCATCTTATCTTCCTCATCTGAGAAAATACGCATCTGCGATACCTTGCGGACCGCATAATCTAAATCCTTCTGGTCATCCTCAGGTCCTACTCCCACTAAGAGTAGCAAGCCTTGCTGGATCGCATTGTAGACTTGACCATCAATGGAAACCGAGGCACTCTTGACCCGTTGAATCACTAATTTCATTTTACCATCCTATTTTATAAATCTATCGAGCATTCACTGCTACCCTTGAAAGAACATCAACCACAGACAAGGCAGTGAGACGCAGGCATAACTATAGTTAGACCAGTCGAAATTAACGCAGTATGAAGTCGATTTTCGCAGAAGACTAGCCGTTAGTACGCTTAACAGAGTACACCTCCGGCACACTCTTAATCTTATCCACAACCGTTGTCAACATCGATAGGTTCGGAATCCCAAAGGAAATGTGGATATTGGCAAATTTCATGTCTTTGGTTGGTTGGGCATTGACAGTTGAGATCATCTTAGCTGTATTGGAGAGGACTTGGAGTACATCGTTCAGAAGTCCCGCACGGTTGAGTCCGTATATATCGATGTGGGCGATATAGTCTTTGGTCGTGTTGTTATCTTCCCATTCTACATCAATCAAGCGTTGCTCGTAGTTGTCTTGAGCGCGAAGATTCATACAGTCTCTGCGGTGAATGGCAACACCGCGCCCTTTGGTGATGTAGCCGACAATTTCATCGCCTGGAACTGGGTTACAGCACTTAGCAATCCGAATCAAGAGGCCAGAAGCGCCTTGGATAACCACGCCACCTTCATGACGGACCTTCAAGGTATCTTTTTTATTTTCAACCTTGACCTCGCCACCTTTGACCAGCTCTTCAGCTTCCGCACGCGCCTTAGCTTTTTCCTCTTCGCGACGCTCTTCTTCCGTCAAACGGTTAAAGATAGAAATAGCTCCCACTTCTCCAAAACCGATGGCTGCAAACAAGGCCTCTTCGGTCTTGTAACTGGTCTTTTGCAAGACCTTGTCCATGTGCTTTTTGTCCATGAACTTATTGGCTACCAAGTCATGCTCGTGGAATTGGGCCATCAAGAGGTCACGGCCACGGTTAATCGACAATTCCTTGTCTTGATTTTTAAAGAATTGACGGATTTTGTTACGCGCCTTGCTAGTTTTAACAAGGGTCAGCCAGTCACGGCTCGGACCAAAGGAATTGGCATTGGTGATAATCTCCACCTGATCTCCTGTCCGAAGTTTGGTATTGAGGGGCACCATCCGGCCGTTGACCTTGGCACCAATCGCTTTTTCCCCAACCTTGGTATGGATTTCATAGGCAAAATCGATTGGTCCAGAATCTTTCGGAAGCGAGCGCACGGTTCCGTCTGGTGTGAAGACATAAATTTCTTCTGCTAAAATGTCTTCTTTTACATTTTCTACGAATTCCTTGGCATCGCCTGACTGGTCTTGGAGTTCCATCATCTCCTTAATCCAGTTCATCCCAATGGCAGATTCCTTGCTGTTAACCTGACCCTTGATCCCCTTCTTATAGGCCCAGTGAGCAGCAACCCCGTACTCAGCAACCTCGTGCATTTCCTTGGTTCGGATCTGGAACTCAATCGGTCCTTTAGGGCCGTAGACAGTCGTATGGATGGACTGGTAACCATTGGCCTTCCGGTTGGCAATATAGTCCTTAAAACGCCCCGGCATTGGCTTCCAGAGCTCATGGATGTAGCCCAGCATAGCATAGACATCGCTTGGAGTATCCAGGATACAGCGGATGGCAATCAAGTCATAGATTTCATCGAAGCGTTTCTTTTTATCCTGCATCTTGCGATAGATCGAGTAGATGTGCTTTGGGCGACCATAAATTTTTCCATGCAGATGGCGTTCCCCAGCATAGGTCTCAATCTTGTGGACAACCTCTTCCACCAACTCTTCTCGCTCGCGACGTTTTTCCTTCATCATATGGGAAATCTTGTAGAATTCGACTTCATTCAGATAACGGAAGGACAAATCCTCAAGTTCCCATTTGACGCTGGAAATCCCGAGACGGTGAGCTAGTGGTGCATAGATCTCCATGGTCTCACGCGAAATGCGCTCTTGCTTATCCTTGCGCAAATGCTTGAGGGTACGCATATTATGCAAGCGGTCAGCCAATTTGACCAAAATGACACGGATATCTTGAGACATGGCCATGAGCATCTTGCGATGGTTTTCCGCCAACTGCTCTTCATGGGACTTGTACTTGACCTTCCCGAGCTTGGTCACCCCATCGACAATCACGCGCACATCATGACCAAATTCGCGCTCTAAATCATCTAAAGTCGCATCCGTATCTTCTACGACATCATGCAAAAAGCCACAGGCGACCGTCACAGCATCCAGTTTCAGCTTGGCAAGGATTCCTGCTACTTGAATTGGGTGGATGATATAAGGCTCGCCAGACTGACGGAATTGCCCATTATGGCAATCAACAGCATAGACCAAAGCCTTTTGCACAAAAGCAACATCTTCAGGTGATAAATATTTTTTTGTAAGGGCAACGACTTGGTCCCCTGTTAAATTCTCTTCTTTCGGCATGTATTTTCTCCAGTTTCTTGGATACTATTTTAACACTTTTAGAAGCAGATGGGAACCAATGAAGCTACTTTAATATACGGATACTTCTCGAAGATCATTCTGGGATCCACCTTGCTTTCATCATTCTTGTAAAAAAACTAACGAAGCGATTTCTTCACTTCGTTAGTTCATTAATTCTGTAACAACACTCACGGCGCTGAGAGCATAGAGTGGGGCTGTTTCTGCTCGTAGGATGCGAGGCCCAAGTCCTGCAAGGACTGCTCCTTTAGCTGTAAAACTTTCAATTTCTGCAGGGGATAGACCACCCTCTGGTCCAAAGATCAAGAGCAGTTTACTTCCAGCTTCCAATCCTGTCAGCGACTGAAGTAAAGCTGCCACCTCACCTTCTTTAGCTGACTCTTCATAGGCCACCACGATCCGGTCAAACTGGTCGAACTGAGCCAGAAAGTCTGCCTTTTTCTCAAAAAGGGTAATGCTTGGGACCAAATTCCGCTTGCTTTGCTCGGCTGCTCCAAGGGCAATTTTTTCTAGTTTTTCGACCTTTTTACCCAACTTCTTGCCATCCCACTTGGCGACTGACCAGCCTGCAGGGAAGGCCCAAATCTGGCTGGCACCCAGTTCCGTTACTTTCTGAGTGATGAACTCCAGCTTGTCTCCCTTGGGAAAGCCTGATGCAATGGTCACTTGGACTGGCAGTTCCACATTGTCAACTAATTCCTCGATTAGCTCCAACTGACGGGATTCTACATTGACCACGCGCGCCAAGCGCTTGATCCCATCATCAAAAACTAAAGTCACCTCATCATCTTCTTTTAAGCGCATGACCTGAAACATGTGCTTGCTGTTTTCCTTGTCCTCTATGGTCACAGGTGAGCTAGCCAAGCCTTTTACAAAATACTGCTGCATGCTAGCCTCCAATCACACCGGAGACATCCTTGGTCTTCTTGAAGACGCAGGCATTCCATTCCCCTTGGATCATGTGGGTTTCAAGGAAAAATCCAGCCGACTCAGCCGACTCACGCACCATGTCCCACTTGTCCTTGATAATACCACTCATGATCAGGTAACCTTCATCCTTGACCAAACGATAAGCATCCTCTGTCAGATGGATCAGGATATCCGCCAAGATATTGGCCACGATGACATCTGCCTCAATCTCCACGCCTTTAAGCAAATCGCCTGGGGCTACATGAATGTTTTCCATACCCGGATTGAGCTCAATATTTTCCTGAGCGACGCGAACCGCTACGTCATCCAAGTCATAGGCAAAGATTTCCTTAGCGCCAAGAAGCGAGCTAGCAATAGAAAGGACACCGGAACCAGTCCCTACATCTAATACCGTTTCCCCACCACGGAGAACCTGCTCCAAGGCAAAGAGGCTCATCTTGGTTGTTGGGTGGGTTCCTGTTCCAAAGGCCATACCTGGATCCAGCTTGATAATCTTTTCTCCAGCAGTGGCCTCATAGTCTGTCCATGACGGCACGATGGTCAAGTCATGGGTAATGCGAGCTGGTTCATAGTATTTCTTCCAGTTGTCTGCCCAGTCTTCCTCAGCCAAGGCAGTCGTGCCAATCTTAACCTCTCCCAGATCCATAATGTCTGTCAATTCTGCTAAGCGAGCCTGCAAGTCCGCTTCAACCGCTGCTACATCAACCGTTTCCGGGTAGTAGGCCGTCACCACGATTTCTTCTTGCTGCTCGACCTCAGGAAAAATCTCACCGAAACGGTCGACATTCCCCACATAGTCCATGCTGTCTTCAATCGCTACCCCTTGGGCGCCTAATTCAATCAAGAGGTTGGAGACCAGCTCCTCTCCCTCACGCTTGACTGTAACTTTTAACTCTTGCCATGTTTCCATCATTAAGATACCAAGCCCGTAAAACACAAAGCCAAAATAGGAAACTCTCTGAAGACGTTTGTGTCTAAGAGAAGTTTATCTTTTTGGCACCGTGTTTAGGGCGGGTTCAGTTTAGAAATGTAACTGAACCATCCTTTCTATTTGTCAATCAATTTTTTCATGTAGACCATATCCATGCCTTCTTTTTCAGGCTCGATATGGGTTTGATGGTAGCCATTCTTCTCGTAGAAGGCGACCATGCCTGCATCTTGTAACACCGTACACAAATCCCATTGTCTAACGGTTGAAAATTCCTCTTCTAGTAAGCGCAATCCTTCAGATCCATACCCTTTTCCCTGATACGGAGGCAGAATCGCTGCGGTCCCCAACCAAGCTTCCGTTAACTCTTCATTGGTATGAATTCGTAAAAAACCAATCTTATCTTCGTTTTCTTTGACAAAGTAGTAATAGCTATTGGGACGCTCCAATAATTTCCATTTGATTCGCTCGCGATCCTCCAGATAGGGATCATATTCATCTTGGTATTTGTCATAGACTGCCTTAAAACTGGCTCTTTGAATGGCAATAATGGTTTCTAAATCCTCTGCTCCCGCTCGAACAAGTGTTATCATAAACCTTCCTCCAAATAATCCCTCAATCTCCCCTGTAGCTGAGGCACTGCCTGTTTAGACTTCAAAAATTCCTCAATAGGCATCAGTTTATAGGCCTGTCCTTCATTCCCAAAGGTAATATTGTCAAATTGTTCTTGTCTTAGCTGACCAACCATAAAGACCGATTGCTTGTCTTTAAAGATTACGCTAGGATAAATCTTGCTCCAAAGCAGACAGTCTTCATCTAAATGAATTCCCAATTCCTCATAAACTTCACGCGCTGCGCACTCGAAAGGGCTTTCGTTTCCTTCACGACCACCACCTGGCAACTCCCACATGTTGGGACAAGGGATATCGTCCTTGTCATCACGTAAGATAGTCAAGACCTTATCCCCACAAATCAAGGCAATCTTGCAACCTTGGAAATCCATTCTGCTATCCAATAATTCCATGATATTTACTCTTTTCTATGATAACAATTACTCTCTAGGAAAATACGAGCTAGCTTTCTTCGATTACTTTTTGGCACTCTGCATCCCAGTATGCTTGCCATCTGCCATGTTTTTTAGCAAAATAAACCGTAAACTCATCATTTACATAATCTGCAACATAGCGAAGATTAGGCGGGTTTTCCTCAAAACTTAATATCCAAGGATGGAAGTAAAAGGTTTTCTCCCACCTCTTCTGAGTATAGCCTAGATCCTTAGCATACTGAGGGATGGGTTGTTGCAACTCGCTTTCCAAATGGGACTGAATGGCATTGTCAAAACTATTCAAACGAGCTAATAGTTGCTTAAACTGATCTTCCTCCTCAATTTTGAAATCACCTATGAACTCAAATTCTGCAAAGTCTATAGAAAATTCAAATAATGTGATTTTACCATCCTCAACATAGTGCCCATCTTCATCAACACAACAACGAGTTCCTGACTTCAATACTCGCTCAAAATCTAAATTCGCAAAGCGATTGCGGGGCAGAATGCAAACTGATTGCTCAGATTTATCTGACCTTCTCCTGAAAAACTGTTTGACTTTTTCTAGCATAGTTTTCCCCTTCTCCTTGAATCCAGTATTCAAAAAAACACTTAGAATCTTTTCTAATATCTCGGATAGGGATAAAAGGTGCTTTCTTCTAGGCCAACTTTGCCTTCTTCAAAAACTTCTTGGTTCCAGACGATCTCAAAGCTCTCTGCTTCTTCGTCTGCCAAGAAATCCATGAGCTCATCCAAGGCCAGCTCGGCTGTATCTCGAAGGAAAGTCGCAAAATAGGCTAGAAACTCACGAGACAAGCCTTTTTTAGGCTCATAAGGAATCGCTGTTAAATAGGCATCTTCCTCCACATGAGACTTGGCTGGATTGTAGAAGAGCACGGCTTCTTCAAAGAAGATATCCTCATCAGATTCTTCGCCTGCTTCATCAACCAGGGCAACCCCTCCCGTATTCTGTGCTTCCAAGAGAAAAGCCACTTCTACCGCATGGTTTTTCTTATCCCAATTGATCTCAAAATCAAAAGGAAAAACCTTGTCCATCTCCTCTTCTAAAACATCCAAAAATCCGTATTTAGACATAGCGTCCTCTTTCTAATTTCCCACTCTTAGAGCGGAATATGATACAATAGTTACTACAATCTTACCATAAAAACCGCCTCTTTGAAAGGAGACAAAGCTAGAAAGGAGAAGGAAATGCCCGACAATCTCGCACTCCGTATGCGACCACGAACGATCGATCAAGTCATCGGTCAACAGCACCTGGTTGGAGAAGGCAAAATCATTCGTCGCATGGTCGAGGCCAATCGTCTGTCCTCTATGATTCTCTATGGACCTCCGGGGATCGGAAAGACCAGTATTGCTTCTGCGATCGCAGGAACGACTAAGTATGCCTTTCGGACCTTTAATGCAACAGTTGACAGTAAAAAACGCCTACAAGAAATCGCAGAGGAGGCCAAATTTTCTGGTGGCTTGGTCCTGCTCTTGGACGAGATCCATCGCCTCGATAAAACCAAGCAAGATTTTCTCCTGCCTTTGCTCGAAAGTGGTCTTGTCATCATGATCGGTGCAACGACTGAAAATCCCTTTTTCTCTGTCACACCCGCTATTCGTAGCCGCGTACAAATCTTTGAGCTGGAACCGTTGACGACGGAGGAGGTCAAGCAAGCTCTAAAAACGGCGCTGGATGATCCCGACCGTGGCTTTGATTTTCCAGTCGTGCTCGATGAGGACGCTTTGGATTTCATCGCTACCTCAACCAATGGAGATCTTCGCTCTGCCTTTAATTCTCTCGATCTGGCGGTGCTGTCGACCTCTGAAAATGCAGAAGGAATTCGCCATATTACGCTAGAGATCATGGAAAACAGTCTCCAGCGCAGCTACATCACCATGGACAAAGATGGAGACGGCCACTACGACGTGCTCTCTGCTCTGCAAAAATCTATCCGTGGTTCGGATGTCGATGCTAGTCTCCACTATGCAGCTCGTTTGATCGAAGCCGGAGATCTACCCAGCCTAGCTCGTCGCTTGACTGTCATCGCTTATGAGGATATCGGTCTGGCCAATCCAGATGCGCAGATTCATACCGTGACAGCGTTACAAGCAGCTGAGCGCATCGGCTTTCCTGAGGCCCGCATTCTCATCGCCAACATCGTCATCGATCTAGCCCTTTCGCCGAAATCCAACTCAGCCTACGTTGCCATGGACAAGGCGCTGGCTGATCTTAGAAGTTCTGGCAACCTTCCTATTCCTCGCCACCTCCGCGATGGTCATTATGCTGGAAGCAAGGAACTGGGAAATGCGCAAAACTATAAATACCCTCACAACTACCCTGGCAACTGGGTCAATCAGGACTACTTGCCAGACAAGCTCAAACACGCTTCCTACTTTATTCCCAATGAAAATGGCAAGTACGAGCGTGCTCTCGGAGCCACCAAGGAGAAGATTGATCAATTTAAGAAAAAGTGACATCGGTTTCAAAAAATTGAGATTTTTCCTTGAAATATTTTCAAAATGTGGTATCATATACATATAGAAACGCTGTGGTGTACGACTTCACACTTAAGTGTTGACCGACTATTTTTTGTATTATTAGGGAAACAAAAGACTTCTGGCAGTATGCAGGCCGTTTCACGCGGAAGCAGCTAAGTCAGAGCGAGTTGCCCACCTGCTTAATTGCGCGGGTTCAATACAAATCGTGAAGTATCGGCACCAATACAGCTTTTTATATTTGCCTCCTTAGCTCAGTTGGTAGAGCAGTAGACTCTTAATCTATGGGTCACAGGTTCGAGCCCTGTAGGGGGCATCTACATACAACAGGAAAAAGCCTTGATTTACAAGGCTTTTTTGTTTGTCTATAACTGATTTGCCCCATCATTTGCCCCACATTTTTTTATGAGCAATCTTTCCAGACATCTCTGACTACGAAAAACAAAAAAGCTATCCTACCTTTGCAAATTTAGATAAGATAGCAGAATATTTTAATGCAACTCCAACTCAACTTTTTGGAACAAGTAAGGAGATTGAATTAGAAAAGAGTGTTCTTGAATCGAATGAATACTCTGATAAAGTAAGTGAGATCTTAAAGGCTGTCAAATACATCGAACATTTTCTAGAAACTGATGGACAGTACTTAGAGGATTTACTTTACCTAACAAGAGGCAACCAACTATACACAGAAGATGGAGATGAGTTGTATATTGATCCAACTTCTCAGAAAAGAACATTTCATAACCAATATGAACCTGGTTTTATTGTAGCAAGAGATAAATCCCCACTAGAACTCTTAATTGAAAATAAGGACCTATTAGATTAAAAAAGCGAGGATATGTACTGATCCCAAAAGTTAGACAGAAAAAAATCTAACTTTTGGGATCAGTACATTTTCAACTCTCTTATTTATTTTCTTATCTCACATAATTACTTCACATGTCCAGGCTCATCAAATTCATTTTTTTCAATAACATATGCCACATTTGCATCCTTATTGATCAAAGAACATATATCTATTATATTACAAAAAGCTCTCTGACCGCAAAATTCCGTTAATTTACTACCTTATTCCTACTTTCTATTTTCTATTTTACTTTTCTGATAAATAAGATTATAATAAGGGGTATTTATTTTCGGAGGTTTTTATGTCATTTCTATCAAAAAATTGGGCAGGACTGTTAGCCTGTCTGATCATTTCTATCATCTCTTGGGTTTTAGGAGGCTTTCTGCCTGTTGTGGGAGCACCTGTTTTCGCCATTTTTATCGGAATGATTCTCTACCCCTTTCTCACTCCCTATAAACAACTGGATGCTGGTTTGACTTATAGCTCCAAAAAATTGCTTCAGTATGCTGTTATCTTACTTGGTTTTGGACTCAATATCTCTCAAGTTTTCGCAGTTGGAAAATCTTCCCTTCCTGTCATCCTTTCGACTATTTCTATCGCTTTAATTATTGCTTTCTTTTTCCAACGATTTTTTAACATGGATACAAAGCTAGCTACCTTGATTGGGGTAGGCTCTTCTATCTGTGGCGGTTCTGCCATTGCAGCGACTGCTCCTGTTATTCACGCCAAGGAAAAAGAAGTAGCCCAAGCCATTTCTGTTATCTTTTTCTTCAATGTCTTGGCAGCTCTTATCTTTCCAACTCTAGGTTCTTGGCTCCATCTCTCCAACGAAGGTTTTGCTCTCTTTGCGGGTACTGCGGTCAACGATACTTCCTCAGTAACAGCCACAGCTAGCGCCTGGGATAGTCTGTATCATACCAATACTCTAGAATCTGCAACCATTGTCAAACTGACTCGTACCTTAGCTATTATCCCTATTACTCTCTTCCTCTCCTATTGGCAAAGCCGTCAACAAGACAACAACCAAGGAGTAAAGCTTAAAAAAATCTTCCCCGTTTTCATTCTCTACTTCATCCTAGCTTCTCTGCTAACTACCGTCCTTACTTCTTTTGGTGTTAGCAATAGCTTCTTTTCACCTCTCAAACAGCTCTCCAAATTCCTCATCATCATGGCTATGAGTGCTATTGGTCTCAAAACTAACCTCGTTGCTATGATCAAATCCAGTGGAAAATCCATTCTTCTTGGAGCCCTTTGCTGGATTGCTATCATCCTGACTAGTCTTGGCATGCAATTACTCATCGGTATTTTCTAAGAAAAAAGGGAGCCTAAAGGCTACCTCAGAACGTAGACAGACGTCATTTTTGGCGTTTGTCTTTTTGTATGTTCAAAGATATTTTGTCTTATCATCTACTATTCCATCCAAAAATCTGATTTAAAGCAAAATAAAAAGGGATATTCCCTATCCATTTCGATAATTTTTTCATTAATTTGTTTTTCCATTTTATCCTCCGATTAGTCTCGCACTGATATTTATTGATAACAACACTATATTTCTAGTATAGCATAATCATTAGATATTATAGGTTTTCAAACCAAATGAGAGTCATTCGTTTTTGCCCCATTTTTAAATCATGACATTGGAAATACCTAAAAGTACTTCCCTAAAATCACTTATATTTCAATATTTTTAATTACTCTCAATATGAAAATCCTTTCCAAATCCATGCAGGGGGCATCTAAATCAACAGGAAAAAGCCTTGATTTATAAGGCTTTTTTGCTTGTCTATAACTGATTTGCCCCATCATTTGCCCCACATTTTTTTATGAGCAATCTTTCCAGACATCTCTGATTACGAAAAACAAAAAAGCTATCCTACCTTTGCAAATTTAGATAAGATAGCAGAATATTTTAATGCAACTCCAACTCAACTATTTGGAACTAGTAAAGAGATTGAGTTAGAAAAGAGTGTTCTTGAATCTAATGAATACTCTGATAAAGTAAGTGAGATTTTAAAAGCTGTCAAATACATCGAAGATTTTCTAGAAACTGATGGACAGTACTTAGAGGATTTACTTTACTTAACAAGAGGCAACCAACTATACACAGAAGATGGAGATGAGTTGTATATTGATCCAACTTCTCAGAAAAGAACA
>NZ_JARQVW010000008.1:0-91240 GCF_029589235.1 Streptococcus taoyuanensis | reverse complement strand
CACATTGGTTCGTCTTGTTCAGTTTTCAAAGGTCTTTGTCGCTCTCGCGCGACAACTATATTAGTATATCATGACCTTACCTTACTGTCAATACTTTTTTTCAAAAAATTTTATTTTTTTGAAAGTTTTTTTACTTTTTTGGTTTATATAAAAATATCAGGAGCATAAATGCTCCTGATTCCTCTATAATTTAATTGATGTTTTCAATCTCTTTTTGATCTCTATTCTTTTACTTCCAATAGACCGATGTCTCCATCTTCTCTACGGTAGATCACATTTGTTGTGTTGTCTTCTGCATCACGATAAATGAAGAAGTCGTGTGCTAATAGATCCATTTGAAGGATCGCTTCATCTAAATCCATTGGCTCTAGATCAATTGTTTTTGAGCGAACAACTTTTTCTGTGGTGGTTGCTGCTTCTTCTACAACTGCATCGGTAAACAATTTACCTGCACCAGATTTAACACGATTTTTCTTTTCGATTTTTGTTTTATTCTTACGAATTTGACGTTCAATTTTATCTACAACTAGATCAATTGAACCGTACATATCTTGAGAGACATCTTCTGCACGAAGTGTGATAGATCCAAGCGGAATGGTTACTTCTACTTTTGCGGTCTTTTCACGGTAAACTTTTAAGTTTACTCGAGCGTCTAGCTCTTGATCTGCCTGAAAATATTTTTCAATCTTTTCGAGTTTAGAAACGACATAGTCGCGAATGGCTTCTGTTACTTCTAGGTTTTCACCACGGATACTATATTTAATCATATTAGTACCTACTTTCTAAACATTATGTTTTTATTTATATGTATATTATAACGCTTTCATAAACTTTTTGCAAATCTTTTTTTACCTTGCGATTGAAAATGTCTTTATTTCTTTCACACCTTTTTCAATTAGTAGGCGCTTCATTAATTCGATTGTTTTGCCAGTTGTGTAGATATCATCGAAGATAAGATATTTCTGCTTTTCTGAAACTTCTCCTTTTAATTGAAAGTGTTGAGAGGTTTTTAATCGTTCTTCTCTTGTTTTTTTTGATTGGGCTAAAGTGTCTTCTTTTTGGAATAGATTGTTGTACTTTATCTCTGCAAAATCTAGTATAGTCGAGACTTGATTGAATCCTCTCTCCTGGTTTTTTTCATGGCTGATTGGAGTCGGTATTATCGTATAGCTTTTATACTTTTTCAAGGCTTTTTTGATGTCACATGCAAATACCATTCCTAATAAACGATCGCCTTCAAATTTATATCGCTTGAAATAGTCCTTCATTGCTGTATTATATCTATATAATGCTTCATGTTCGACCATATTCCCCTTTTGTATCCAGTATTCGCAATCTTTACATACTTTCTCCTCCTTATCTTTAAAACATCTAGGACAATGGATTTCGCCAATTTGTTCGAAGTCTTCTTTGCATTCTTTACAAATCCATTCTTCTTGTTGTTTAATAAAAATAAGGTCTGTAAAATGTTCACCAGTTTTCAACTCTTTAGTACAAAGCAGACATTCTTTCAAAATCCAGCCTCCTGATTCATTTCCTTTATTTCTTTGATCGCTTTCTTCATTTCTCGTGTTATACCATCTGATAGAAAAAGTAGTTTACCTGTTGGTCTTTCTTTACTTCGACCGACCCTTCCTGAAATTTGTACGAGGGCACTTTTAGTAAATAATTTGTGATTACTTTCTAAAACAAAGACATCTACAAATGGAAAAGTCACTCCTCTTTCTAAAATTGTTGTCGAGACTAGCATGGTTATGGCTCTGTTTCTAAACTCTTCTACCATTCGTAGGCGGTCTGTTGTCTGTGAGGATACAAAACCTACTGTTTCTTTTGGAAAGTATTTTTTTAAGTTCTCAGTAAATTGTTGTCCTAATTCTATCTCAGATACAAAGATTAACAATGGGTAGTGAGTCTGTCTTTGTTTCTTGATCAGTTGCAATAGTTGGTAAGGGATTCTTCCTTTTTCTATTTTTTCTCTAATTTTCGGCACCCATTTTATTTCAGGGACCACTAGTGGGTTCCCATGAAATCTTCTTGGAAGACTATAACGAATGATTTCTTTTTTCTTGACCTTTTTATCTAACTCATCTGTAGAGGTTGCTGTTAAATATAGGGTGTTTCCCTCTTTTTTTATTGCATTCTGAGCTGCTTTATATAAGATTGGATTGTCCACATAGGGAAACGCATCTACTTCATCTATAATAAGGAGATCAAAGGCCTGATAAAACTTTAGCAATTGATGGGTTGTAGCGATCACCAAAGGTGTTCTAAAATAGGGTTCCGATTCTTCATGAAGTAAAGAGATGGGGCAGGAAAAATCTTCCTTCATCCTTCCGTACAGTTCGATACAGACATCGATTCTCGGGGTAGCAATACAGACTCCTTTTCCTGCCTTGATCGCTGTTGCTACAACCTGATACATCATTTCCGTTTTTCCAGCTCCTGTCACAGCATGTACCAAGGCATGTTTTCCTGCCTTAACTGCTTGGATGAGACCTTCGGATACCTCTTGTTGATAGGAAGTCAAGGTTCCCTTCCAGTTTAACACCTCCTGTCCTTCAAAGTCTTGCTGTGCAATAGTATAAAGTTTTTGATCACTCCGGATCCTCCCCAATTGGATACAGGCTCTACAATACAGTACCTCTTCACTCAACTTCCACAGTTTTTGATCAATCAAACTGCCACATCGAAAGCATTGGTACCTTCCATTCTGTTTTTCTATAGCGGGAAGTTCTTGGGCAATTTCTTTTAAATCATTTGTCATTTGACTCTCCGTTAAGAGTCTTCCATAAGATTCTTCTATCTTCATACTTATTAATTCGCAAAAGTTGGAGAAAATCATTCTTTTTTTGTAAAATAAGAATATGGAATATGTTACATTTAAAGAGAACGGCACTGTTCAAGAAGAAATCAAAAAATCAAAATTCATTTGTCATGTCAAGCGAGTCTCCTCTGAAGAGGAAGCTAGAGATTTTATCAATGCCATCAAAAAGGAACACTATAAGGCTACACATAACTGCTCTGCTTTCATCATTGGAGAACAAAGTGATATCAAACGAACCAGTGACGATGGAGAGCCTAGTGGAACAGCTGGGGTACCGATGTTAGGAGTTTTGGAGAATCATCGCATCACTAATAGTTGTGTCGTGGTTACCCGCTATTTCGGAGGTGTTAAATTAGGTGCTGGCGGTCTGATTCGTGCTTATGCTGGAAGTGTGGCACAAGCAGTTCGAGAGATTGGACTGGTAGAAATCAAAGAGCAAGTGGTTCTTGGGATCACACTTTCTTATTCCCAATACCAAGAATTTGCTAATTTCTTAAAAGACCATCAATTGGCAGAACAAGATCCGATGTTCACAGATCAGGTGATGACAACGATTTTTGTGGATAAAGAAAACACAAACTCTATCACAGCGGCTTTAGTCGAATTTTACAATGGCAAAGTCATTATTGAGGACCAAGGAATTCGTGAGGTTGAAGTACCCCTGCTCTCTGTAGAAAAATAATTAACAATACTATCGGCAACGATAGTTTTTTTTTATCACACCCATAAAATTTCTATATTTTACATTCTTCTCGCAAGAGACTATACTTGTTAGTATCAAGAAAACCTAGAACTGAGGTATATTATGGCTATTTATGAAAATATTACAGAATTGATTGGGAACACTCCGATTGTCAAATTGAACCGTCTTGTTCCTGAAGGAGCTGCAGATGTCTATGTCAAACTCGAAGCCTTCAATCCTGGATCATCTGTTAAAGACCGGATTGCTTTGAGCATGATTGAAAAAGCTGAAGCGGATGGCTTGATCAAACCAGGTGATACCATTGTCGAAGCAACTAGTGGGAACACAGGGATTGGCTTGTCATGGGTCGGCGCAGCTAAAGGCTACAAGGTTGTGATTGTCATGCCTGAAACCATGAGTGTGGAACGTCGTAAAATCATCCAAGCCTATGGAGCTGAACTCGTTTTGACTCCTGGAAGTGAAGGAATGAAAGGCGCTATCGCTAAAGCTGAAGCAATCGCTGCAGAAAGAAATGGCTTCCTTCCTCTTCAATTTGAAAACCCTGCTAACCCAGAGGTACATGAAAGAACAACAGGACAAGAAATCGTTGATGCCTTTGGAAAAGATGGTTTAGATGCTTTTGTCGCAGGTGTTGGTACTGGTGGTACTGTTTCTGGTATTTCTCATACTTTGAAAAAGAATAATCCTGCTGTCAAAGTCTATGCCGTTGAGGCCAATGAATCCGCAGTCCTTTCTGGCGAAAAACCTGGACCACATAAAATCCAAGGGATTTCAGCTGGTTTTATCCCAAATACTTTAGACACTAATGCATATGATGGTGTTCGTCGCGTATCTTCAGAAGAAGCTTTCGAACTTGCACGCGCTATCGGTGGAGCTGAAGGATTCTTAGTCGGTATCTCAAGCGCAGCTGCTATCTATGCTGCTATTGAAGTCGCAAAAGAATTGGGTAGCGGTAAAAAAGTTCTTGCTCTTGCACCAGATAATGGAGAACGTTATCTTTCTACTACCCTTTACGAATTTGAATAATTCTCTATATCAAAAAAACTTCGATAGGTTTCATCAACCTATCGAAGTTTTTATTTCTTTTCTTGTTTGCTAAAGAATACCTTTCCTTCTTTAACCCAGGTCGGCATCTGTTGAGCTAAGGGCGCAAAACCACTCTTGTAGCGGTCATTTGAAAAACGATGGTGTCGAATACTTCGTTGTGGTGTTTCTTCTAGTGTTCTCAGAGAGAGGCTAGCTTTCTTAGAATATTCATCAACATCGATGACTTGGACAAAGACCTTCTCCCCAATCGACAGAATATCCTGAATATTACTTACATAACCACTTCTAATCTCTGAGATATGAATCAAGCCCGTCACACCCGACTCTAGTTCGACAAAGGCGCCGTAAGGTTGAATTCCTGTGATGGTTCCTTCTAACTTATCTCCAATTCTCATATTAGTCCTCAATTTCGATGGTTTCAATCACGACATCTTCTACTGGCTTATCCATCATCCCTGTCTCAACAGCCGCGATCTCATCCAACACAGCAAAAGAAGCTTCATCCATCAATTGACCAAATACTGTATGACGTTGATCTAGGTGAGGAGTTCCCCCTTCTGTCGTATAGATTTCTGCGATTTTTTCAGGCCAGCCACCGCGGACCAATTCCTTTTTCGAATATGGAAGATGTTGATTTTGTACAATAAAGAATTGGCTGCCATTTGTGTTTGGTCCAGCATTTGCCATCGAAAGGGCTCCGCGAATATTGTACAATTCTTTTGAAAACTCGTCTTCGAAGCTCTCCCCATAGATGGATTCACCACCCATACCTGTGCCTGTTGGATCTCCCCCTTGGATCATAAAATCTTTAATAATCCGATGGAAAATGACACCATCATAATAGCCAGACTTAGCAAGAGCTACAAAGTTTGCAACTGTTTTTGGCGCTTGATCCGGGAACAATTGAATGTTCATCTCACCGTGATTGGTTTTGATCACAGCGACAGGACCGTCAACCGTAGCAAGTTCTAACTGTGGTAATGTCAATTCTTTTTCAACCATATTTAACTCCTCTAAGGCATAGAATATGCCATCTTCTTCTAAATTCTTAGTGATATAATCAGCTTTTTCTTGTAACTCTGGAGCAGATTTTCCCATTGCGATACTAATTCCAGCGTAATCAAACAGTTCTAGATCATTTAATCCATCCCCAAATACTAAAACATTCTCTGGCTTCAAGCCCAAATGATTTACAAGATGAGAAACTCCTGAAGCTTTTGAAGCTTCAAAGCGAACAACATCTGATGAATGGGGATGCCACGAAACTAGGCGCAAGTTCTCTTGCAAAGAAGGGGGCAACTCTAGCTCACTATCCTGTTCATCAAAGGTCCACATTTGGAAAATAGGTTCTTTCAAATGCAGATCTGGATCTACGGGTAAGTTAGGATAAATGATGTCAATAGCATCACTGATCAAGGGTGTCCGATTAGACAGGGCAGCTTGATGACTAGCCACTAAACCATAATCAATCTCGGATTCTTTGGCCCAATCCACAAAAGAAGAAACGATTTTTTCATTGATTGGTGATTGGTAGATCACAGTTCCTTTTGTATCTTCTATATAGGCACCATTTAAGGTTACTAGAAAATCAGGCTTTAAGTCCATGATTTCAGGAACAACCCCAAAAATCCCTCTGCCGGTTGCAATCCCTGTTCGGATTCCTTTTTCTTTCAACTGATGAAAGACGTCTTTGACAGATTCTGGGATCAATCCTGTTTCTTTTGCACGTAATGTATCATCAATATCAAAAAAGACGATTTTAACTTTTTTGGCTTTATAACGTAATTTTGCGTCCACTTGTCTCCCCCTTATGATCACGCTCTATTATAGCATGTTTCCTTTTAAAAATCTTCTTGACTCACCAGATGGTGTCGAAAGGCATAGACGACTGCTTGCGTCCGATCACTGACTTCTAATTTCGATAAGATGTTGGAGACATGGGTCTTCACTGTTTTTAAAGAAATGAAGAGTTCATCTGCTATTCGTTGATTTTCATATCCTTTCGTCAATAAAGCCAGAATATCTCGTTCTCTAGCTGTCAAATCATCATGCAATTCAGCATGGTTCTTTCGTGACTCAACTTTTTGACTAACTTCTGTCTCAATTGCAAATTCTCCCTTTGCAACCTTTCTGACAGCCTGTAAGATCTCAGTTGCTGACGAGGTCTTTAAAATATACCCTTTTGCACCAGCATCTAAGACAGGGTAAATCTTTTCGTTATCTAAATAAGACGTCAAAATGACAATTTTAGCTTCCGGCCACTCTTTTAGGATGGTTAGAGTCGCATCGATTCCATTTAGCTCTGGCATCACAATATCCATGATGATGACGTCTGGTCTTTCTTTCAGCGCCAACTCCACCCCTTCATGCCCATTTTTCGCCTCTAAGACTTGCTCAATATCGGTTTGCATGGACAAAAAGCTTTTCAATCCCAACCGGACCATTTCATGGTCGTCTACTAATAATACTTTCATACAGTTTCCTTTTCATTTTTATCTTTTACAAGGAGGGGAACGCGAATATCCACAGCCACTCCCTTTTGAGGACTCGTTCTTATTTTAATGGTTCCCGCCATGTCTTCTACACGTTCTTGAATATTTTTCAACCCATAACTCAATCGTTCCAATTTTTCCTGCTCAAAGCCGATTCCATCATCTACCATCCGTAAATGAAGTTGTTTTCCTTCCTGATGCAAAAAGACATCCATTTGTTGAGCTCTAGCGTGTTTCAAGGTATTGCTGACAATTTCTTGGACGATTCGAAATAGATGTTCTTCCATTTCTTTTGGAATGCTCACGTCATTATAATGGAAGACAACTGTTAGGTCACTCTTTTCCTTCAATTCTCTAAAAATCATCTCCATACCTTCTACCAAACTTTTTCCTTCCAATTCTGTAGGACGAAGATGTAGGAGCAAGACGCGTAAATCATTTTGGGCTGTACCCAGAATATCTGATACACCATTAAGTTGCTGCTGGATCTGACTTTTCTCTAACTCAAGGGCCTGGGCTGCCACTCCAGATAAAATCATATTGGCTGCAAACAATTCTTGACTAACCGTGTCATGTAGATCACGCGCAATTCTCTTACGCTCGATTTCCACAATTTCTTCCTCATTTCGCATCACACGATTTTCACTTTTTTGTAAATTTTCTTCTAGTCGAAGCAATTTGCTGTCCAATAAATCTAACTGTTGATTCAATTCTTTGGGGGCAATTTCTTTTCTCTGTGAAGCAGTCAGGATAGATTCTACCTTTTGTTGTACTGCATGAACCGTTACAAATTGCGTGATTTTAATAATTAAGACAACCAAAGCCGTCAATGCAAGCGTCAGACTAAAAACCAAAAATAGGAATGACTGAAGCAAGGAAAGATCTGAAAGAAGTTTGCCCCACTGAAAACCAACAAAATGGAAAATGGTATGACAAATGACCGCAACCACCATTAGGGAATAGAAATACAATAGGAGATAGTCTAATTTCTTCATGCGCGAATCACCTCAACATCCCCAACAATACCAACTAACACAATTTTTATAGAACGGTGCGATCTCCGATAATGTGCCGTTTCAATGTCTATGGTTTCATTCCTCATTTTACGGACAGGAAGATCTAAAAACTTCAGATCTCCATACAGGGTGTTAATTTGTAAATGCAATTCCAAATCAATCGGTAAGATAATTTTTGTATTTCCAAACCCTTTCCGAATGATCACTACATTGTCCCAATTGCAAATGGCTACCTCCTCTAAATGGAGGGTGTCATTTCCAAAAACTCGGATTACATTCAGATCTCGATACCCTCGACTTTGCTTTGAAAAATGTTGTAAATCACCAATCCATCGAGTTTTTTCCTGACGAATTTTCGTATCCTCTTCAACATCAAACACAACGGCTTTATTTTCCTTATACATATAAGGGTAAGCAATCAATAAACCATAAACCACCGCAAATAAAATGGCTGCAATCACAAAAGGATTCAGCATCACGATAAAAAACAATAGCACACTCAGCGCGATTAATAGAAAATTCGCTTTTTGTTTGCCAAAATAGTAATACAAAAGGAGCAAAAAGAGAACCATCAAGACAACAAATCTGGAAAAATCGATTGATAAAATGGTGATCGCTGCTAATGTTAACAAAACGGCTTCAACGAAAATAAAAATTTGTATTTTCCACATAGTCTACCTCATCTTTTCCTATTTTATCAAATTTTTCCTCATTTGACTTCCGTCTGTGGTTGGATAATACGAAGAGCAAAAAAACACCCAAAAGATAGAAATCCTTTGGGTGTCCTTAGTATCGGAATGAATTGTTATTAAATAAGTTCTTTCCAATAACGGTTGTCTAGAGGCATTATTTATACATGAATGCCCAGTAATAGTTACCGTCGCCATTGATGACTGCTGCTACCGCACCTTCTGTGGCATTTGGATCGAGCATTAATTCTCTCAATCCACTGTTATACCATTTCGTTGCGACTGTTGTTGCATTGTCTTCACGGCGAGCTACAAAACCTGTGCTATCGTACTGACGTGAAATAGTATGGGCTTTTGGTAAGGCACGTGAGTTGTAGACATCATCTGACCAAGTCAATTCTTTTAAGCCTTGTGCTTTTCGCAATTCGTTAATCTTAGCAAATGCTTCTTTCGCTTTATCTAACTCGATATAGTTTGTATTGTCTGTTGCTTCTACACGATAAACGAATTTCACATAGCCAAACTCAACATCTTTGTAGTTCTTGTCATCTACTCCACTCTTCAAGTTAGCGATTAAAACATAGTCTTTAGCCCATGGGTTTTCTTTAGATTGCTCAAAGAGTTCTGGGTCCTCGATTTCCCATTCTACTTTGGCATCCCAGCCAGCATTGTCAATAAATTTAGGATTCATTTTCTTAATGACATAGTCCTTAAATTCATCCACATTCTTAAATGGAAGAGCTTGACCTGCTTTAGCTGTTTCTACAAGGTTTGTAGAGTAGAGCTTCACGCTTGAGTCTCGATCGCTATAGGCATATTCATCATCTTTGGCATCTTCGTGGAATTTTGGATCGATTTCAGGATCTTTCGGATCTGTCATTCCATAAAGTTTCCATTTATCTCCATTCCATTTCCAATAAGCAGAGTAACCAGTTGCTTCCGTATCAGAAGGAACGTAGTAATAGTGAGTCGACCCGTCAAAGTAGTAGTTCTTATCTCGACGCAAAGCTGCTGATCCAGGTTTGCCAGGAGGATAGACTATCTTTGGTGCTCGTCCATTTGGAGCCCATGGAAGATGTTCTAATCCTTCTGCAGGTGTCTCAACGTATGGAGGAATTTGGTTTTCACTAGGCTGATCTGTTGATACCAAACCATCATTTCCAGGCACTTCAGGTTGCACCGGTTCTTCTGGTTTTGGTTCACTTGGATTTTCTGGGGTTGGTGCGAAAGGATCAAACTCTCCATCTGCTCCTACAAATGGAGGATTTTCTGGGAAGATCAAGTTCCCGTGTTCTTCTGGTGTAGATGGTTCTGATGGGTTGACTGGTTGATCGGGTTTATCGCTTGGATCTGGCTCGTCGGGTGTTGGAGTTGGATCCGGAGTCGGTGTTGGAGTTGGATCTGGAGTATCAGGATTTTCCGTCGAATTCTTCACAAATACCCATTTACCATTTTTATAGTAGTAATAATCCCCATTATCTAATACATAATAATGGTAGCCATTTTCATATACATAATGAGGGTCATTGGCAAGGTTATTAGTAGAGTTATTCCGATTAGTTAAAGGCTTCCACTCACCATTGCGGTAGATCCGGTAAGTCCCATCACTCATCCGATAATAATGATTGCCATTCCAATAAATGTAGTTTACATCATTTTCCAAGGAATAACCATAGTTCCAACCATTATAGCCATAATAATTATTCCAACTAGGATAACCATAGTTATAGCCATAATAATAGTTCCAATTTGGATATCCATAGCCATAACTATAGGTCCATGAATTATAGCCATTATAACCGTTCCAATTATTGTAACCATAGTTATAATAGTTTGAACGATAAGGGGAGGTATTCCATCCTCTATTTTCTGCAGCTACTTTTGTTGCTATAAATGCCGGGACAATCATAGCTGTTGCTAAGATTGCTCGACTAACCACTCTATATTTTCTGTCCATTTAAATAATCTCCATTGGGAAAGTATAGGCGAAAGATACATCAACTATGTGCACATATTTCAAAAGTCATTCTACCTCCCTGTTTCTTAGTTCACGATATTTATCTCCACCAGTTGTCAAGGCCTATTCAACTAGTAGAAAAAAATCTATTCGTTTACCAATTTCCTATCAAAGCAGGTCTGAACGACATTTTTACTCTTTGATCTCCTTTCACGCAGATTATAGCATGTGGGCTAAAACAAAGGCAAATAATTTGATATTCAATCTATTTTCAACTTCAAATTACCTTATGTTTAATTGACTATTTTATTTTACCGGATTTGAAACCCCTTGTTTGTTAAGGGATTCACATAATCTATTCATCTGTAGAAAAATAGTTTCTTGAAGCGACCTCAAAGTTTTTCCCTCTACAGGGAAATAAAAAAATCACGACATAGCAACAAAAAAAATACAAAAAGACTCAGAAATTCATCTGAGTCTTAGACTGATTTATGAATCTCCACCAGTTGCACTACTGCTGGAGCTTTCTGTATCTGATCGTTCAGCAGAGGATGAACTAGATGCATCTGAACTTGATGAGGCTTTCATACTTGAAGAAGCCGTCACTTTAGGCTCATATACAGTCAAAACAATTCGTGTTCGGTTAATATCCACCGTACTCGAAACTTCTGGAGTTTGACTGACAATTTGACCGGCAGAAACAACTACCCCATCAGGGAGATGTTCCGTTTTTCTTAATTCGATATTGGCTTCTTTAATACCATAGATCTCAATCAAATTACTTCTAGCAAAATCATAAGTTGATCCAACATAGTTTGGCATTTCAATTGAAGTCGTTTCTTTCGCTACTTTCAAAACAATCTTGGTTTTTGAATTCAGTGAATATTGCTCTCCTGGAGCTGGGGTTTGTTCAAGAACTGTCCCTGCAGCATAATCGAAGGTCTCAACTTCTTCAATCGTGATCATTTTGCTTGATACTTTATAAGTATTTTTCAGATCTTCCTCTGCTTTAGCTCGTGTTTCTCCTACATAGTTTGGCATTTCAAAACTATTTGGACCTTTTGAAACAATCAAATCAATGCGACTTTGTTCTTTCTTTTGAGCACCTGCATTTGGATTGGTCCGAATGACATAGCCTTCTGCAACCGAATCACTGTACTCTTCTTTCTCTTCACCGACTTGAAGGTCTTGTCCCTCAATAACCGCTCTAGCTTCGGCAATGGTTTTGCCGGAAACATCTGGAACTGTTTTATTGGCTGGACTCATATACAACAAGAAAGTAAAGGCTGCAAGAACTAGTGCAATGGCAACAAACAATACCTTGTAGCGCGCCCGCAAGCGTCTTCTTGGCTTTTTACTTGGTGCCATTGTCTGCTGGTCAGATAATGGTCGATTAGGATCTACCGAACTGATTTCACTGCGTACCTCAGAGATTGGAACAGGAGCCGTCTTTGGAGTTGGACTCACTTTTGGAAGAGTCTTTGTATCAGCTTTCGATTGATCTTCAAAAATCAGTTTTTTCTCATTTCTTCTCTCGTAGGACAAGCAACTTGAAAGGTCCACATACATCTCTGCCACTGATTTATAGCGATCCGTCAGTTTTTTAGCTGTCGCTTTGATCACCACATTTTCTAAAGCTTGTGGAACATTCTTATTCTCTTCCCGAATAGATGGGAGTGGCTTTTGAAAATGCTGCAAAGCGATTGTAACTGCACTATCTCCATCATAAGGAATGTGTCCTGTCAACATCTCATAGAAAATGATCCCCATCGCGTAGATGTCACTTTGCACCGTAGCTTTTGAACCGCGCGCCTGCTCAGGGGACAAATAATGAACCGACCCCAACATCGAGTTGGTCTGAGTCAAACTAGTCTCTGCGAAGGCCACTGCAATCCCAAAGTCTGAAACTTTTGCTGTTCCATCTGGTGTCAAGAGAACATTCTGTGGTTTTAAATCTCTATGGATAATGCCACGCGTATGGGCAAGACGCATAGCTAGAAGGATCTGCCCCATCAAACGAACAGCTTCTTCATTTGATAAAGGAGCATTTTCTTTGATATAGCGTTTCAAGTCTAAACCTGCAACATATTCCATTGCAAGGTATTGTTGCCCTTCTTCTTCGCCAATGTCTGTAATCCGAACGATATTTGGATGGTCCAGCTCTGCCATCGCCTTTGCTTCACGCTGAAAACGCGCAACTGCAATGGGATCCGTCTGGTAATTCGTACGCAGTACCTTGACTGCAACTTCTTCCCCATCCAAAATCAAATCACGCGCAAGATAAACATCTGCCATCCCGCCGCGTCCAATTTGTTGGATGATTTTATATCGCCCGGCAAAAATTTTGCCGATTTGAATCATGCTGCGTCCTCCTCAGTAAAGTGGAGCAGTACAACGGTGATATTATCCAAGCCTCCAGCATTATTGGCAAAACGAATCAAGGTTTGAGCTTTTTCTTCCAGTGAAACATCACTCAAGACAATGTCTCTGATTTCATCTGGGCCAATCATATTGGTTAAACCGTCACTATTGATCAAAATATAATCATCTGCTTCAACCGTCACCAAACCATAATCCGGCTCTAACTCATCTTTTTGACCAATGGACTGAGTGATGATGTTACGTTGAGGATGATGGGCAGCTTCTTCCTCTGTAATTTGACCAGCTCGCAAAAGAGCATTTACAAGAGAATGGTCACTGGTCAACTGCTGGTATTCGCCCTGACGAATGAGGCCAATCCGTGAATCCCCAACGTGGGCATAAATCACTTGTCCTTCTACAAAAGCCAAGGCTTCTAGTGTCGTTCCCATTCCTTTGTGCTCATCATCTTGCCCAGCCAAATGAATCCGACGATTCACAGCTTCTAAATGTTCTGCAAACCATTCCCGTACTTGATTAACCGTCTCGATCTCAGAAGAAACCCAAGCCGCACCTAGGTCTGTGACTGCCATTTCACTAGCAATATTTCCGGCACGGTGTCCTCCCATACCATCAGCAAGAAAAACCATCGGTTTTCCTGCCTTGTTTGTATATTGATTTGCATAGTCTTGGTTATTTGTCCGTCTTTGACCTACATCGGTTAAGATCGTCATATCCATACTGTCAGTTTCCTCCTGATATTATGAGATTCTCTTAAAACGACTAATAAAGAAGCCGTCGCTTCCATATAATTCGGGTGTAATAAGGATACAATCATTTTTAAGAATATCTTTTCTTTCGTGATCCAATGGGACTTGTTCGAAATTTGGATGGTTTTTCAAAAATTGGTCCACCACTTCAAAATTCTCTTTGCCCATAATTGTACACGTACTGTACACTATTATACCACCTTTACGCACACTTTGACAAACACTATCCAGGATTGCCAATTGAATAGCTTGTAAAGATACAAAATCTGCACTCTCTTTATTGTACTTGATATCAGGCTTTCTCCGTATCAAACCAATCCCTGAACAAGGCGCATCCACCAAAATTTTATCGAAAGCATCAGGTCCAAATGTTTCAAAGACTTTTGTCGCATCTAACTTCTTTGTCAAAATTTTGTCCGCAACATGGAGCCGATTGGCATTTTCTTGAATCAATTTCAATTTATGATCATACAGATCCAAGGCTGTGACTTTCCCAGTTGTGAGATAAGAAGCCAGGTGAGTCGTCTTTCCACCTGGCGCCGCACAGGCATCTAAAACCCACTCATCTCCTTGCAAATCCAAAGCTGGTGCCACCAATTGACTGGACTCGTCTTGAATAGTAATGCGCCCTTCTTTAAACAAGGAATGCGCCGCAAAATGTCCCTGCTCTTTCACGAGAGCGGACGAAGCAAGTAGAGAGGAGGTTGCTTCGAGTAGCTGAGCCAACTCTTCTTTTTCGTCCAAATCAATCACACGAATACTGGATTTATTACGCTGATAGAGACTCTTAAAAATAGCGCAAGCACGTTCTTCACCGTATTCTTCGATCAATGCTTTGACCAACCATACAGGTAGGGAATACTCTACCGAATAACGTTTGTTCTTTCGCTTGATCGTATCAACAGCTGGTAGCCCCTCGCGGAGGAGCTTTCTAAGAATAGCATTGACAAACTTCTCACTGCCTTCTTTACGACGTTTTGCTATCCGGACAGCTTCATTGACGATGGCATGATCGGGAATTCGGTCTAAATAGACAAGTTGATACAAACTCATCATCAAAAGATAATAGAGCCAAGGATCTAATTTCGTCCGGTCTTCAATTACGTGGGCGAGATACCACTCGAGTGTTATCTTCCGTGCTACAGTACCGTATACAACTTCCGTAACAAAGCTTCTATCCTTATCTGAAAGTTGAGAATGTTCCAGCGCTTGATTTAAAGCAATATTAGAATAAGCTCCCTGTTCAAAAACCTCTTCTAACACTCGAACGATCTGTTCACGCGCATTCATTTGTTTAACTTTCAAAGTGATCTCCTACTTTCAATTGACGGCCAGCGCCATTCAAAAAGTCTGTGATGGACATTTTTGGTTTTCCTGCCGGCTGCACAACTTTGAGGGACAATGCGCCTTCTCCTGCAGCGACCACCAACTCTTTTTTGGTCAAAGCAATCACTTCTCCTGGATTTCCATTTCCTTCGCATAGCTCTGCTTCATAAACTTTAAAGCGCTGACCATTTAATAACGTATGAGCAACTGGCCAAGGATTCATCCCCCGGATCTGGTTAAAGACTTGGCGATTGGTTTTGGTCCAGTCCAAAACCTCTTCTTCCGGTAAAATATTCGGTGAAAATGTGACCAAACTTGGATCTTGTGGACTTGGCTTGATCTCCCCTGCCAGGTATGCTGGCAAAGTATCTAGGAGTAGGTCACGTCCAAGGACAGACAATTTTTCAAACAAGGTTCCCACATTGTCCTCATCTAAAATTGGGAGAGAACGAGTTGCAATCATGTCTCCGGCATCCATTTCCTTGACCATTTCCATAATTGTAACCCCAGCTTCTTCATCACCATTGATCAAGGCATAGTGAATGGGAGCTCCACCTCTATATTTAGGCAATAAAGACGCGTGGACATTCACCGCAAATTGGAAGTTCTCCAACAATTTTGTCGGTAAAAATTGTCCAAAAGCAGCGGTCACAATTCCATCTGCATCTAGTGATAAGAGAGTTTCCATTTCTGGACTACCCGATAATTTCTCCGGCTGAAGAACCGGTAGTTGATGTTCCAAAGCTACCTGCTTCACCGGGGTCATTCGAATCTCTTTTTTGCGACCTACTTTGCGGTCGGGTTGAGTCACAACCGCCAGAATTTCATAGCGCGAATCTGCTAACAATCCCTTTAAAACAGTCGCTGAAAAATCAGGCGTTCCCATAAAAATTAATTTTGTCATTTCTTTCTTCCTTACATGAAACTTTGAGGTTCATTATCAATACTGACACGTAGATCTTGGTTGCCTCTTTCTTGCGTAAATTCTAAGATTTGATTCAAGACCTGTGTCATACCTACTTCAAAACGATATTTCACAATGATTTGATAATGATACAAATTATGTGTGCGTGCAATTGGTTTAGGTGTTGGTCCTAAGATTTGGACCTGATCAGATAAGCCAGATCGGAGAATTTCCATGACCTGATGTGACTTCTCCATCACCATTTCCTCACTCTTATGGGATAGGGTCACCCCAACTGTGAAGTAATAAGGCGTATAGCCTAACTGCCGGCGAATCTGCATTTCATAGGCAAAAAAGCCTTCATAATCTTGGTCTTTGGCAAATCGAATCGCATAATGATTGGGGTTGTAGCTTTGAATGATAACCTCTCCTTCTTTCTCTGCTCGTCCGGCCCTTCCTGCCACCTGAGTCAAGAGTTGAAAGGTTCTCTCAGAGGATCGATAATCCGGTAAATTTAAAGAAGTATCTGCATTCAAGACACCCACTAACGTCACATTTGGAAAATCCAGCCCCTTAGCAATCATTTGCGTCCCTAACAAAATATCCGCTTCTCCATTCCCGAAAGCATCTAATATTGCTGCGTGGCTCCCTTTTTTTCGAGTGGTATCCACATCCATGCGCAGAATTTTAGCTTCAGGAAAGATCTCTTGTAATTCATCATAGGCTTTTTGCGTTCCTGTCCCGTAATAACGAATGGAAGGACTTTGGCAATTTGGACAGTGTCGAGGAATCGCTTTGCTATAGCCACAATAATGACAGTTCATGGTTTTAGTATCCATGTGGAGGGTCAGTGAGATATCACAATTGGGACAAGTATCCACAGTTCCACACTCGCGACACATGACAAAGCTGGAATAACCACGGCGGTTCAACATCAAGACGACCTGCTCTTTTTTCTGCAAGCGATCAGCAATAGCTTCCACTAGAACCGGAGTGAAGTTACCAGCTTCATTTTGGCCAATATAATCACGGAAATCAACGACTTTAACTTCTGGAATTTTGGCTGCCGGATTGGCCCGTTGGGTGAGACGAATTAATTCATAAACCCCTTTTGTTGCACGAGCCCTCGATTCTAAACTTGGTGTAGCAGATCCAAGAAGCAAGACTGCTTGATTGTACTGAGCCCTTAGGACTGCGACTTCCCTTGCGTGGTAGCGTGGATTACTATCTTGTTTGTAGGAAGCCTCATGCTCCTCATCAATGATGATGGCTCCGATGTTTTTTAAAGGGGCAAAGATGGCTGAGCGCGCTCCAACGACTACCTTGGCCTCCCCACGTTCAACTTTTCGCCATTGATCATACTTCTCACCATTTGATAAGCCCGAGTGCAGAATAGCTACTTCCTGGCCAAAACGCGAGATAAAACGATCCGTCATCTGTGGCGTCAGGGAAATCTCAGGAACCAACATAATAGCCGTTTTCCCCTTATTTAGAACTTCTTGAATAATCTGCAGATAAACTTCTGTTTTCCCACTTCCAGTCACACCTTCTAGTAAAAAAGGTTTTGATGTTTTCCCAATTTGAGAAACTACTGTTTCGACAGCTTTTGCTTGCTCTGAATTTAAAAGCAGAGCCTGGGTCTGTTCTTTGCCTTCATAATATGCAGCCGCCCGATTCACTTCTCGTTCTGTAATTTCTAAAACACCCTGTTCGATAAAATAAGCTACCACTTCTCGTGAAAAATCCTGATACAATCCTGCTAAGGGTTGCTCCCCTTGCTCTAGTAACAGGCGCTCTTTCAATGCTAGCCTTTTTTTAGCTCTTCCTGATGGTTGAAGTTCTTTTAATCCTTCCTGGTTAACGCGATACCATTTTTCTGTTTTAATTTGTTTCCTATCCTTGGCCTTGTATTCAAGTACCAAATCTCCTTTTCTGACCAACCGCATCACTTGGGCTTGATCGGCCGCATCTAGAGAAGAAAAAGAAACTTCATTTTTTTCACCAAAAAGTTTCACTTTGAGAGTTGGATCTAAAGAAGGTTGAGGATACAAAATCTTATCATAACTCGAATTGAGGAGAGAAGGAAGCATGGTTTTTAAAATCGTGATCTTATAAGAAAAAACACTTTTTCGTAATTGATCTGCCAACCAGAACTGCTCTTGATTTAAGACCGGAGTGTAATCCAAGACCTCCACAATCGCTTTTAATTCCTCGCTTGTGTCTGCCTCTTCTAAAACATCTACCACAATCCCTTGAATGAGGCGATTCCCTTTACCAAAGGGGACATGAACTCGCATACCTGCCTCCACCATATCCTCAAATTCTAATGGAATCTGATAAGAATAGGGTTTATCTGTCTGCATCAATGGGACATCTACGATGACTTTTGCTATCACTTTTTCACCTCCAGCCTCTATCATATGAGCTTTACTTTATCACGGAACCCTTTAAATAGCAAAAAATAAGATTGAGAAGCCCCAACCTTAAATTTTTTCACCATCTTCTTTTTCTTTGGCAATTTGTTCCTTAATTTTGCGCTCTTCTTCTTCTTTGCGAATCCGCTCTGCTTCAATCCGACGACGAAGTGCTTCACGTTTTGCTTCTGGATCCGGGTGAACAACTACGTTTCCAGACTCGATTTCTTCAAGCGCTTGTAATGTTGATTTAACTGATTGGAATTCTTGAGTTGGTACTGCACCACTTTCCAATTCGTGGGCCCGTTTTGCCTCAAGAATAACCAATGAATATTTTGATGGTACTTTGTCAAGCAATGTATCAATAGAAGGTTTTAACATCATATTCCTATACCTAATTTCTAATTATTTATCTCTTCACAATAGTTTGTGTTTTTGGTAACATATCCAGATAATGGCCAATGACACGGTCTACACGGAAATGCTCTGCTTCGATCACACGTTTGACACGTTCAGCAGCAAGAGGAACCTGGTCGTTCACAATGGCGTAGTCATATTCACGCATCATGGCGATTTCTTCTTTTGCTTTTTCAATCCGTTGCGCAATAACTTCTGCACTATCTGTCCCGCGACCCACTAATCGATCTTGCAATTCATCCAAATCAGGCGGAGTTAAGAAAATAAAAACTGCATCTGGAACTTTCTTCTTTACTTGAAGGGCACCCTGAACTTCAATTTCAAGGAATACATCGATTCCCTTGTCCAAGGTTTCATTCACATAGGTTAAAGGAGTCCCATAGTAATTTCCAACGTACTCAGCGTACTCCAACATTTGCCCTTGACGGATCAAATCTTCAAATTCTTCACGTGTACGGAAAAAATAGTCGACACCATCCACTTCACCTGGACGTTGTGCACGCGTCGTCATCGATACAGAATACTGAAACTGATTGTCCGAGTTTTCAAAAATTTCTCGTCTGACCGTTCCTTTTCCAACCCCCGAAGGGCCAGAAAATACGATTAATAAGCCACGATCCGCCATGATTTCTCCTTCAATGTCTTTCTATCTAGTGTAACAAAAATCGGCCTAATTTTCAACTGATTTTTTCATTCAAAAAAGCTTGAGATGCTAGATCTCAAGCTTTTGTTTATTTTGCGTAATCTACTGCACGCAATTCTCGAATCACGGTAACCTTAATGTTTCCAGGATACTCAAGATTGGACTCGATCTTCTCACGAATATCATGAGCTAAGATCGTCACTTTATCATCCTTGATTGCCTCAGGGCTAACCATAATACGGATTTCACGACCCGCTTGAAGGGCGAAACTTGTCTTAACTCCTTCAAAACTATTTGCAATTTCTTCAAGATCTTGCAAGCGTTTGATGTAGCTTTCAAGTGACTCACTTCGTGCTCCAGGTCGAGCTGCACTCAAGGCATCCGCTGCAGCGACAATGACTGCGATGACACTTTCTGGTTCCACGTCACCATGGTGACTGGCAATGGTATTGACAACCACTGGGTGTTCCTTGTACTTCCGTGCCAATTCAGTTCCAATCTCGACGTGACTTCCTTCCACTTCACGGTCAATCGCTTTTCCGATATCATGTAAGAATCCTGCACGTCGTGCCAAGGTAGCATTTTCACCCAACTCGCTAGCAATAATACCAGAAAGTTTGGCAACTTCAATGGAGTGACGCAAAACGTTTTGACCATAAGAAGTACGGAATTGCAACCGTCCCATGATTTTCATCAAATCTGGATGGAGGTTTGGCGCACCAATTTCATAGGCAGCCGCCTCACCGTATTCACGAATACGATTGTCAATTTCCTGACGGTTCTTCTCAACCAGCTCTTCGATACGGGCTGGATGGATCCGACCATCTTTGAGAAGGCTCTCCATTGTCATGCGGGCAATTTCACGACGAATCGGATCAAACCCTGACAAGGTCACCACTTCAGGCGTATCATCAATAATCACATCGACACCTGTCAAGCTCTCAAAGGTACGAATGTTGCGACCTTCACGACCAATAATCCGACCCTTCATACTATCGTCTGGCAAATGAACGGTTGAGTTTGTTTGCTCAGCAACAAAATCACCCGCCATTCGCTGCATAGCTTGCACGAGAATGTCTTTTGCGATTTTATCAGAACGTTCTTTCACTTCCAATTCAGCATCACGAATCCGTGAGGCAATTTCTTTTGAAAGTTGCTCTTCCGTCTGACTCAAAATAATGTCACGCGCTTCTCCTTGACTTAGAGCAGCGACACGTTCCAGTTCTTCTACTTTCTTGTGTTCAAGCTCTTCCAGCTGTTGTTCCCGCGCATCAATGTGTTTAGTTCTATCTGTAAGACTTTGCTCTTTGTGTTCAAGAGACTGTTCTTTGCTTGTTAAAATGTCGTCTTTGCGATCAAGATTGCTAGCACGTTCTGCCAAACGGCTTTCTAATTGCTTCAATTCTTGTCGTTCTGACTTAAACTCAGCATCGACCTCTTCACGATATTTTCTGGCTTCTTCCTTTGCCTCCAAAAGTGCTTCTTTTTTAAGTGAACTTGACTCATGCTTCGCCTCTTTTAAAATTAAATCGGCTTCGCGTTCAGCCTGTCCACGTAAATTCGTTGCTTCTTGTTCAGCATTCAAAAGGGTGAGTTCCGCAGCCTCTTTTGAAGCTTTCATTTTAAGAGCAGTTCCCACATATCCAATGACTAAACCAATGACCGCGGCAAAAACACCTGTAATAACAAAATTCATGCTTTTACCCCAAATCTATTTAATTAGTTGAATTAAAAATTCTTTTACATTTTACCATAAATTACTAAAATTAACAATCTAAAAAAACAGGAAAAACCTTTTATATTTTTGCTTAATGCTTATTCTTTTATCGTCTTTTCTTTCATGGAACATCTGTGAGGAATTCATTTATTTCCACTTTGTTGAATCTGCTTTTTTATGCTATAATCAAGAAAAACAAAGAAGGATTTGAGTATGACAAAAGAAGTAATTGTTGAAAGTTTTGAATTGGACCACACGGCGGTGAAGGCTCCCTATGTACGCTTGATTGGGGAAGAAACTGGACCCAAAGGAGACATCATCTCTAACTTCGATATTCGTCTGGTGCAACCCAATGAAAATGCGATTCCAACTGCAGGGCTCCACACGATCGAGCACCTTCTTGCGATGCTTATTCGCAAACGCATCGATGGTATGATTGATTGTTCCCCATTTGGATGTCGCACCGGTTTTCATATGATCATGTGGGGACAGCATTCGAGTACGGAAATTGCTAAAGTGATTAAAGAATCTTTAGAAGAAATTGCATCAGTCAGCACTTGGGAGGATGTCCCAGGCACAACCATTGAGTCTTGTGGAAATTACAAGGACCACAGCCTCTTCTCAGCCAAAGAATGGTGTCGCTTGATTCTAGACCAAGGAATCTCAGATGATCCATTTGAACGTCATCTTGTTTAATACGAAAAAGAGGCTGGGACAAAAGTCCTAGCCTCTCAATTATTTTTGGATTGTCGAGCAAGACGCAGTGGTTGAGTGGGATCTACTACGCTGATTTCATCAGCTTTTACAGCCCTACTCAACTGTGCGGAGGTGGGACGACGAAATCGAATTCTAACGAATTACCGATTTCTGTCCCACTCTCTTTTTTGTTGTCATTTTTCCCAGAAAAGGGATGTCTGATCAAGCATTAATAATCCAGAGCATCTGAATGACCTTTTCCGTTTCCTACGAAATAACCAGTCTTGGCATTGATACTAAAGAGATAGGTTCCATCTGGTTTGAAGAGATTGTAATAGCCATTACCGTTAATGATATTGACACGCTCTAAAATGTATTGATTGCCAGTGATATGTCCACGTTTACGAGCAATATTCAATACTTTTTCAAGGATCCCATCACCAAATACCCAAGCCGGGTTATTGACATCATTGATAGCTGCTTGGTTATATGGCACACGGCTCAAGTTCCGTTGAAGTGGGACACCATCGCTTGGAAGACCGTACCCTGAATAGCCTGGGTTTGCCGTTCCTGCACTACCTGTAGCAGCATTGACAGCTGGGGCCGTAGGCGTTGCTGATTGAGCTGGGGCTGGAGTTGCATTAGAAGTATCTGTACCACCTGTTCCAGTCACTGGTGCCGGTGTCGCAACTTGTTGTGAACGTCCTTGCGCAACCGCTTCATTCAATAAGCTATCTAATTTTTCATTGCCTGTCTTTGTTTCTGCAAAGGTCGCATCACTTTTCGCTTTGGCAGTTGCATCAAGAACTCCATCTTTGATGACTGGAGAACTAAATTGAGAATTCACTTTTTGAATAGCAGAAACTTGCTTTACAAGGTCTTCATATTTTGTTTTAGCCGCATTATAATCACTGCTTCCTTCTAATTTGTCCAGCAGTTTCTTCAGATTTTCCAAGTCTCCGAATTTATCATTTTTAAGAGCACTTTTTGATTCATCTACAAAAAAGGCATCGTAGGCTTTGGTAAACTCTTCCAATTTTTGAGCTTGTGTTTCACTGCTACTTGATTTAGAAGTAGAAGATGACTTGCTAGATGAAGACGACACAACAGTTGTACCACCAGATTTTCCACGACTGTGCATCCAGTTATAGGTCACAAAAATGGCCGAACCGACAATCGCAAGACCTAATGCAGAGTATAGAACCGCTTTGATTCGTTTACCCGCATTGCTTGGTGTTTCCTCAGGAAGTTCCTCAGCTTCTACAATTGGTTCAGTTGGTGTGGGACCAAATTTAATCTTAGCAGGTAATTCAGTTGAGATAGCATCCATTTCAGGCCTTTGTTCCAAGACCGTTTCCGTCACTTCCGGCGCCTCCACTGCTTCAGCTACTTCAGCAACTGTTTCTGTAGCTGCCAACTCTTCAGCTTTAGCCAATTCTTCTTTGGCCAAAATCTTTGTGTCGTATTTTTCAGCTTCAATTTCTGCTCGGTGTTGTTTGATGTATTTGTCTAAGACATTATCACCTTCCGTTACACCTGCTTCGATTTCTTCTGCCTTTCGATTGGCCTGCCCAATCGTCATCTCTTTAGCATCTTCAAAATCTAAAATTGATTCTGTTTCTTGCTCTAATGGCTTTTTATCCTTCTCTGTCATAAAAATCCTTTCTATGCCTTAATCTGCCGTTTTACTCGTTCCCCAAAATATTGGTAGAGATCAACTTTTAGGGTTCCGTTATAAAGTTTTCGTTTTTTATCTGCTTTACCACCGAATTTAGATTCAAAACCTTCATCACTGGTTAAGATAAATTTACTCCAGGTTTTGAGAGGTGCAAATACGTGCCCCATTTCAGTATACAATTTCGTCACACCTTCATCATCAGATAAGCGTTCTCCATATGGAGGGTTGGAGATAATCACCCCGTTGATCTTATCTGAGTGAAGATCTTGGACTCGCATCTGTTTGAAAGTAATATCACTGCTAACGCCCGCTTTCTGTGCATTTTCTTTGGCAATCTCAACCATCCGTGCATCGATATCAGTTCCCATAATATCCAATTCGATCTCGCGATTGATTTTTCTGCTTGCTTCTTGACGGACTTCATGAATCAAGCGATCATCCATCCAGTTCCATTCTTCAAAAGAAAAGGTCCTACGTAAACCAGGTGCCATATTTCTCGCAATCATCGCCGCCTCAATACAAAACGTTCCAGAACCACATGTCGGGTCAATCAAGGGTTTATCTGGATACCAGTTTGACAGCAGAAGAATTGCTGCTGCCATATTTTCCTTAATAGGGGCTCCCCCTTTTTCAGTCCGATAACCACGTTTGAAGAGGCTACTACCAGTGGTGTCAATCAAGACAGTGGCTTGATCTTTAAGGATCGATACTTCAATCTTGAACTCTGCCCCATTTTCCATGAGAGGAACACCTTCTGGCCGGGCATAATGTTTTTGTAACTTTTTAACCACTGCTTTTTTCGAAATGGCCTGAACGCTAGGTTCATTATGAAGTTTTGATTTGACACATTTAGCCTTAGAAATAGGAAAACGTGCTCCTAAAGGCAAATAATTTTCCCAATCCAAAGCAAAGACACCTTGAAAGAGTTCTTCGAAGGTTTTGGCTGGAAAAGTCCCAACCACAATTTTCACTCGATCAGCCGCTCGCAACCAGAGGTTGGTTTCTATGATTGCTCGACGGTCTCCTTGAAATCGAACCCGTCCATTTTCAACCTGGCAATCGTAGCCAAGATCGCGTAGTTCTCGACCAACAACAGCCTCTATACCAGCAGCGGCCGTTGCAATCAATTCAAATTGTTTTTTCATCTTATTCCTATCACTTTAAAAAAGGAGGTTGAGATCTCTCTCCACCTCATCAACCTATATGCAATTTTCTATAAGCCATGTTTTGTTCCAGAAATGACTAGGTACCATTTCCTTTGATAATCATCTGTCTACTGTTTCCAGTCAGAATGCTATGTTCGTTTCCACGCATTCCATGCCCCGACCAAAGTTTGGGTTGCTAGCTTGAGGGGTTTACCGCGTTCCACTTTTTAGGTTTCCCTAAAAACTACGTCACTGTGGCACTTTCAGAGTTACTAGAGCTTATCCTTAGACTTAGCTCCTTCACTCGCCGTAACTTGAATACCAAGTCCCTAGGCTTATGGATTCACCTAGCACAAACACTACAGGCATCACAGCCTGTGCTAGCATGGACTTTCCTCATGAGAGGATTCTCTCACGCGATTATCCAAAAATTGCACAATCTATGGGATTAATAATCGCGATCTACGATCTGTTTCCCAAAAACTTCTTTTTCCAAACGATTGAGACGTTTGAGAATATCAAAGTTCGTCGCTGTTGTCACTTGCGGGTATTCTTGCGTAGCAGTGCTAGCAATCGGAGATGTTTGTGGTGTTTCCTGTGCTTTTTGGGCAAGTTCTTCACGAAGGCGGGCGTTTTCTTCACGCAATTCCTTCACCAAAGCAGCATAGGTTTCATAGTCTTTTATGACATCATCCAAAAATTCATTTACTTCATCTTTATTATAACCACGAACTTCTCGTTTGAAATCTTGATCAAAAATATCTTTCGCAGTAAAAATAATACTCGCCATTACTCTCTCCAATCTAGTTCATCATCTCAATTATATAAAAAAATGGTAAGAAAAATCAAGGTATAACACTTAGTTTTCGTAAAAATTTTCAGCAAGTTCATTTAAGTCATCAAAACTTAATTGTTTGACATAAAATGGTTCTTTTTCTACCATCATTTTGTAAAGATATTTTAAATTGGTTTCATTTTCTGAATCATAAAAAACATAAGCTCCATCCGCGTTATCTATCAAAAACTGATTGTATTCTTTTAGTTGACCCGGATTGCTATAGTGTGGATAGGCATATTTCACGAAATCCACCTGTTTGAAGCGTGCTAATAATTCCTGATTGCTTTCATTCCAATTTTCGCCAACATTCTCAAATAAGAAGATCGTCGCCATTTGAAAATCGTAATCTTTTTTTAATGCAAAGGCGACCTCTAGTACCCAAGCCTCAAATCCCAAATTACCAGAAAAGACCAGCCATTTCACTCCTTCTTCAAATAGACGACGAAGATCTCTTTCAATAGCTTTTTTGATAATGGCCAGTCGTGGGTCTTTATTAGAAAAGACTCCCACATCGAAACTCTTATAACCTGCAACAAGTATGGTATTCATTTTTTCCTCATTATTCTAATTTATGATATAATAGAGTGATGTAATTGTACCAATAAGGAGAACTATGGTCAACTATCCACATAAAGTAGCCAAAAAAACCTTGGTCTCTACACAAAGGAAACATCCAGTCGACTTTGCGAATCGTGGGATGACATTTGAAAAAATGATCAATGAAAGCAATCAATACTATCTTTCTCGAGGTCTAGCAGTCATCCATAAAAAACCAACACCGATTCAAATCGTGAAAGTGGATTATCCACGTCGCAGTCGGGCAAAGATTGTTGAAGCCTATTTCAGGCAAGCCTCAACGACGGACTATTCTGGAGTATACAAGGGACGCTATATCGATTTTGAAGCTAAGGAAACACAGCAAAAGCAATCCATGCCGATGAAAAATTTTCATCAACATCAGATCGATCATATGGAGGCGGTTGTCCAGCAAGGCGGTATCTGTTTCGTTCTCTTGCATTTTGCAAAGTTGAGTGAAACCTACTTACTTCCTGCTCCTGCATTAATTCACTATTACAACATCGATCATGGTAGTAAATCCATGCCCCTCTCCTATATTCAGGAGCACGGCTTTCTAGTAGATAAGAATCGACTTCCGAGCGTTCCTTATCTTGATATTATCGAACAGAAACTTCTAGGCGGTATTTAAATGAATAAACAAACAGTCATTCAATGGTTGAAATATGTTGCGATCGCAGCCATTTCATTTTTCTTACTTTTATTTGTCCTTGGCGGACTGATATTTGGTTATTATGCCATGAAAGCACCAACCTTATCTGAAAAAGATTTGGTTGCAACAACATCTAGTAAGATCTATGACAACCAAAATAACTTGATCGCAGATTTGGGGGCTGAGAAACGAATCAACGTCTCAGCCAATGAAATTCCTACTGATTTGGTCAATGCTATTGTAGCGATTGAAGACCACCGTTTCTTCAATCACCGTGGGGTCGACATCATTCGGATCGGCGGTTCCTTCCTTCACAACTTGCGAGGAGGAAGCCAAGGTGGATCAACCTTGACGCAACAATTGATCAAATTAACCTATTTCTCTACTTCGGCCTCTGACCGTACCCTCTCTCGTAAGATTCAAGAAGCTTGGTTAGCAACTCAACTAGAAAAGAAAGCAACCAAACAAGAAATATTGACCTATTACGTTAATAAAGTATTTATGGCGAATGGGAACTATGGAATGCAGACAGCTGCAAAAAGCTATTATGGAAAAGACCTAAAAGATCTATCGCTCCCTCAAGTAGCGCTTCTAGCAGGGATGCCTCAAGCGCCGAACCAATACGATCCTTATTCTCATCCCGAAGCGGCACTTCAACGCCGAAACTTAGTTTTAAAAGAAATGCTCGATATGAAGTCCATTTCCAATAAACAATACGAAGCGGCAGTGAATACACCTGTTACAGATGGTCTTCAAAGTCTTAGCTCTTCAAGCAGTTATCCAGCTTATATGGATAATTACCTAAAAGAAGTGATCGAGCAAGTCGAAGAAGAAACGGGCTACAATTTGTTGACAACCGGAATGGATGTCTATACAAACGTGGATACAGAAGCTCAAAAGAAACTATGGGATATCTACAATACAGATGAATATGTCAATTACCCGGATGATGAAATGCAAGTAGCTTCTACCGTTATTGATGTCAATACTGGTAAAGTCATTGCTCAGCTGGGTTCTCGTCACCAATCCAGCAATGTTTCCTTTGGTACAAACCAAGCGGTTGAAACGAACCGTGACTGGGGTTCATCAATGAAACCAATCACAGATTACGCACCAGCTCTTGAACATGAGGAATATACCTCTACAGCAGCTACTACAACAGATGCGCCATACAACTTCCCTCATTCATCAACGCCTGTCTACAACTGGGACCGTTCATACTATGGTAGCATGTCCATTACCTACGCAATTCAACAATCTCGTAACGTGCCTGCGGTGAAGGCCCTGGAAAAAGTTGGTCTTAAACAAGCTAAGAAATTCCTCAATGGATTAGGGATCGATTACCCAGAAATGGTTTACGCCAACGCTATCTCGAGTAACACTAGCGATTCTAGCAACAAATACGGAGCCAGCAGTGAGAAAATGGCAGCTGCCTATGCTGCTTTTGCCAATGGCGGTACCTATTACAAACCATCCTATGTTAGTCGGGTTGTCTTTAGTGATGGCACAACCAAGGAATTTGAGTCCGAAGGAACTCGTGCAATGAAAGCAACAACTGCCTACATGATGACAGATATGATGAAGACAGTTCTCTTGTCTGGTACCGGTACAAATGCTGCCATTTCGGGAATCTACCAAGCTGGTAAGACTGGTACATCAAACTATGATGATAACGAGGTCAATAAGTTAACAAAAAATATAGGTTATTCAAGTATTGTGACACCAGATGAATTATTCGTAGGATACACACCTGAATATGCTATGGCCGTCTGGACGGGTTATTCCAATCGCTTTACACCAGTATTGGATAATGGAATACAGGTCGCAACGGATGTCTACCGTCAAATGATGCTCTATCTTGCTAATAATAATAACTCTGGTCATACGGATTGGACGCAACCAAGTGGACTGTATCGAAGTGGTTCTTATCTCTACTTAAACAATGGTAAGAACAACTACAATAACTACTACTATGAGCCAAGTTATTCCACTGATCAGTATTCGTATGAAGAACCATCGTCTAGCTCTTCGAACGAAGAAAATCCATCTAAACCATCTGAGCCTTCTTCACAAGAATCTAACAATCATAACGAATAATATAACAGAGAAGTCGGGCTTTTCGCCCGGCTTTTTTTTAACAATGGTTAAAAAACCAGAACGAATAAAATCTGATTTATTTAGTTAGACTTCCCAGCTTTTTTATTTTTGAGTATATAAAAAAAAGAGCCTTTCGGCTCTTTTCTGTATCATTATTTTGCCAAAGCTCCCATTGGATCCCACGGTGCTAGGACAATTGGTTCTGCTTCATAGGCTGCTAATTCGTCTGCTGTTAGGAATTCTTTACGAACCACGATTTGGTAGGTATATTCATCCATCCAAGCATCAGAAGCCACAAAGTAACCATCTGTACCGACCTTGTCTCCCCATGAATTTTCAACCTTCCATTTACGAGACTGACCTGCTTCGTCTAAATCAACCCCTGTCAAGACCATAGCATGTGTCATGAGACTTTCTGCATAGTCCAAGCGACCCGCCTTGTCTTGTGTCAAATGAATGTCCATGCCTGCTTCAAAATCGTAGACATCTGTTGCCAGGATTCCGGCTTTACGGTTGCTGACTTGGCCTACATCTGAACCAAACCAGACAGTTTCCCCTGCTTTCATTTGAGCAATGGCTAATTCTTTCAATCGATCCATTGGAACATTTAGGTAGCGGACTGGACGGCTACCAACAACATTGCCCAGCATATCTACGGTGTAAGAATTTCCATATGGCTTGTCTGTAGTTGGGGCATTGATAATAGAGACGTAATCGTCTAATTGAAGGTCTACATATTTTTTGTAGAAGCTTTGTGGAGTTAAACCACTTTCACTATGGAATTGGTTGTCCTTATCACGGTATGAAAAGTCAAATTCACGTGGAGGCAATCCTAAAGACATAGCCAAGAAGTTAAAAATTTCTTGCAACAGCGCTTGTTTCTTGCTCGCAACTGCCTCACTATCTGCGCCTGAGTGAATCAAATCACGCAAGATTTGCGCATCTTGACGCAAGAGTTTATTGAGGTAGGTGTTCAATTCCCGGCTATTGCTTGAAGAAATCGATTCTGGATAAACTGATTTTGGAACCACTCCGTATTTCTCAAAGAGAGATACCACCATATCCCATTGACCGCCATCTTGTTGTGGGGTTTGTAGGAGAAAAGCCACCTTACGGCTGGTCAATTCTTGGTCTGCTGTAGCAATCACTTGCTCCAAAAACCAGTTTGATTTTTCATACTTATCCCAAAAGAAAGTATGTGCTTGAGACAATTCAAAATCCTCCAATTGGAAGCTTGAAATCATCTTGTGACGGAAGGTATTTAAAGCCGCAAACATCCAACAACGTCCAGATGCTTTTTGGTTTGTCACCTTATCCTTGGTCAAATCAAGTGAAAAAACTGGTGTATTTTCTACTGCACTCTTGCGCGTTTCAAGCGATGCATGGATCCCATTGTGGGTAACAGCATTTTCAAGAGCCGCATATTTCACATTTGCTTCATAATTAGCATAGAGCTGGTCTGTAAATTCTTTCGTTAATTCTGACATAGCAATCTCCTTTTTTCGTTATTTACTATTATAATCCTTTGAGCAGAATCTTCAAGTAAAAATCACCCTATAGAGAGGGATTCTGTATAGAATAGATGATTTTATCCCCACAATATCCTTTGCGTTGAATGGCATGAGGGATGGTTTCTACATACTGCATTCCTGTCTTTTCCATGACTTTCCCTGAAGCAGGATTTAAACTGACATAAGTGGCTTTGATTTCTTTAAATCCGACTTCGTTCAATAAGAAAGCCAAAACAGCTATGACGGCTTCTGTCATGAATCCCTGCCCCCAGAATTTCTTGCCAAGGATATAACCTAGCTCGCATGATTGACTTTCCGGGTCCTGAGAAACCACACTAATATCTCCAATTACCTGATCCGGTGATGTTTTCAAACAAATCGCCCATTTATAAGTATCTGATTTACGATACTGTTCGATCCATCTTTTGATCGATTCTCTAGTTCTCTCAGAAGATGCATGGGCATCCCAAGTGACATATTTCAGGGTTTCAGGATCAGAAGCCCAATTTTCAAACATCGCTGATGCATCCTCCAAAACGAAAGGCCTCATGTATAAACGCTCCGTCTCTATGACAAGACTTCCAAGATGCTTCATAGATTGTCTCCCTTCATTTTTTCATGCAACTTGAACTTTGCAAGTTGGTTACTTTAATCTAGAAGAAAAGGACGGATGAAACCGCCCTTCTTTTTAATGCTTTTCACAATATTGTATGGTGAGACTACGAAATCGAACTCTACGAGTTACCGATTTCTACCTCGTTCTCCTATTTTAAGACTCGGGCTAAAAAGGTCCACTGGACCTTTTTACTCCCAAAAATGATCAAATACTGTGATTGGCAAGTGGCGTTTGTGTTGGCCTTTGTACCACCATTTTTCAATAGTGGCTTGAGCTTCTGGACTCACTTGTTTGCCTTCTAGGTAATCATCAATTTCATTATAGGTGACACCCAGTGCTACTTCATCTGCTATTCCTGGTTTTTCTTCTTCCAAATCTGCTGTTGGGATTTTCTCATAAAGAGCAGGATCGGCTCCTAAGGCCTTAAGCAATTGTTTTCCTTGGCGTTTATTCAAACGGAAAAGGGGTAAAATATCTGCACCACCATCTCCAAATTTTGTGAAGAAACCAGTAATATTTTCTGCAGCATGATCCGTTCCAATCACCGCTCCGCTGCGTGCTCCAGCTAGAGCATACTGAGCAACCATGCGACTGCGAGCCTTAATATTGCCTTTGTTAAAATCAGAAACCTCTGTTCCAGTCGCTTCTACTGCTCGTACCATTTCGTCAGCAGACTCCTTGATATTCACAACCAGGCTAACATCCGGCTGGATAAAGGCCAATGCTTTTTGTGCATCTGCTTCATCTGCTTGTACCCCATAAGGAAGACGAACGGCAATAAATTGATAGGAGGCATCTCCTGTTTCTGCACGCATTTCTTCCATGGCTAATTGAGCTAATCGTCCAGCAAGAGTTGAATCTTGTCCTCCTGAGATCCCTAATACAAATGTTTTCAAGAAGGGATGTTTTTTTAGATATCTTTTTAAGAAATCAACCGAGCGGCGAATCTCTTCCTGAGGATCAATGCTAGGCTTGACACCCAATTGTTGGATAATCTCTTCTTGCAAACTCATTTTGCTTCTCCTTCTCCATTGGCCTTGTTACGCATTTCCTCGATCAGATCCATCTTATCCTGCCAAATATCTTTGGCCAAGTCAACTGGGTAATGCTGTGGATTGAGAACGCGCTTGTATTCATCCCATAATTGATCGTAATTTTTACGAGCATATTCTTGAATTTCTGATAATGTTGGCAGTTGATAAACCAATTGACCCTCTTTAAAAATATCCACTAAAAGAGGAACCGCCTCAAAGTTTCGGACTGTTTTATTAATGTAGGTATAAGTTGGATGGAACATTTTAAGTTCTGTCAGTTGTGAAACATCTACTCCATCGTAAGTGATGTAGTCCCCTTCTGACTTACCTTTTTCACGGCTGGTAATCCGCCAGACTTGCTTTTTACCTGGTGTAGAAACTTTCTCTGCATTATTGGAAAGCTTGATGGTATTGATCATCTCTCCTGCTTCGTTTTCAACAGAGACAATTTTGTATACCGCTCCAAGCGCTGGTTGATCGTAAGCTGTAATTAACTTGGTTCCTACACCCCAAACATCAATTTTTGCTTTTTGCATTTTTAAGTTGAGGATGGTATTTTCATCCAAGTCATTAGAAGCGTAGATTTTAGCATTTGTAAACCCAGCCTCATCTAATTGCTGGCGAACCTTTTTAGAAATATAAGCAATATCTCCTGAGTCAATCCGGACGCCTAGGAAATTGATCTTATCTCCCATTTCACGCGCTACCTGAATAGCTGCTGGTACCCCAATACGAAGCGTATCATAGGTATCGACGAGGAAGACACAATCTTTATGGGTTTCCGCATAAGCTTTAAAGGCTTGATAGTCATTCCCATATACTTGTACAAGAGAATGGGCATGGGTTCCTAAAACTGGGATTCCAAAGAGTTTTCCTGCACGAACATTACTAGTTCCATTGGCCCCTCCGATGACTGCTGCACGAGTTCCCCAAATGGCCGCATCCATTTCTTGCGCACGACGTGTTCCAAATTCCATCAAAGGCTCATCTTCAATGACCGAACGAATACGAGCAGCTTTTGTTGCAATCAAGGTTTGAAAGTTGACGATATTCAAAAGGGCTGTTTCCACCAATTGACACTGAGCTAAAGGGCCCTCTACCTGAACAATTGGTTCATTCGCAAAGACTAAGTCTCCTTCTTGAGCCGATCGTACCGTCAATTCCAACTTGAGATCACGAAGATATTCCAAGAAGGCCCCATGATAACCAAGTGACTCTAAATAGGCAATATCGCTCTCAGAAAAACTCAAGTTTTCCAAGTATTTCACAATTCTCTCTAAGCCAGCAAATACAGCGTAACCGTTTTTAAAAGGCTGTTGACGAAAATACACTTCAAATACAGCATGTTTATTGTGGATACCTTGATCAAAATAGACTTGCATCATGTTGATTTGGTATAAATCAGTATGCAAAGTTAAACTGTCATCTGGATACATATGTATACCTCTTTTTTATTGATTTGTTCTATGAATTCCTACCATAAAATTAGTACCATTATAGCACATTTCAGCTCTATTGAATACTGAAAGGAAAGCATGAAAAAAATCTGAGACAGGAAGCTCAGATTTTTTGGATTAAAAGTTTTCTGTGATATATTTATAAACTTCTTGGCCAGCAATCGCACCGTCTCCGACGGCTGTCGTCACTTGACGCAAATCTTTTTGACGAACATCGCCAACCGCAAAAATACCTGGGACTGTGGTTCTCATATGATCATCCGTGACCACCCAGCCATTTTCATCTAAAATACCAAGTTCTGTCGCAAATTCACTGACAGGATCTAAACCGACATAGATAAAGACACCACCGAAGGCTTGCTCTCTAACCTCTCCTGTCTTCACATCTTTTAAAAGGACAGACGTTACTTTTTGTTCACCCTTAATTTCTTCAACAACTGTATTCCAAGCAAAGTGAATTTTATCATTGGCAAAGGCACGATCTTGAAGAACTTTTTGAGCACGCAATTGATCACGACGATGGGCAATGGTCACTGTTTTTGCAAACTGAGTCAAAAAAACAGCTTCTTCTACCGCAGAATCGCCTCCACCAACGACCAAGAGATCCTCGTCTCTAAAGAAAGCTCCATCACAAACAGCACAGTAGGAAACCCCTCTACTATTCAGCTCCTCTTCACCAGGGACATTTAATAAACGGTGGTTGGAACCTGTTGCAATCACAATAGTTTTAGCTTCAAATTCTCCGTCATCTGTGACAATCTTTTTGGTTGCTCCGAGGTCTTCGATGCACTCTACATGACCAAACAAATGTTCCACACCAAGATTCTCCAAAGGCTCGAACATTTTTTCAGCCAAGTCTGGGCCACTAATATTCGCATAGCCAGGATAGTTTTCAATGTCAGACGTATTGTTCATTTGACCGCCTGGAATTCCTCTCTCAATCAATGCGACTTTTAAATTGCTTCGTGCTGCATAAAGGGCAGCAGTCATCCCTGCAGGACCTGCTCCAATAATCACTGTATCAAACATACTCAACCTCTTTCTGTTTCGTTGTAACCATTATAATTCTAACACGGTCTTTTTGCAATTATCGTGCTTGAAAGATAAACAAAATCCCTATGACCGCAAAGGTTAAAATAGGAATCGTCATGATATCAATTAAGAGGATATCATACAAATGGGCTTGTCGTTGCTTGGCTGTTTTATCTTTCTTCTTAAGGGCACGGTAGCCAATCCAAATACAAGAAGCGATCCCAACTAAAATCGTTGTCGTCACTAAACTTTGTAAATATAAGGACAATAATTTATTTAACATCACGACTCCAAATATTTTTACATTTTCAGAAAACAAACCCAGCTAGCATCGCCAGCTGAGTCTTACCTCTCCTCTATTATATCAAACATAGGTCCGTTTGTAACTAGCAAAGAATTCTTTTGTCCGTTCTTCTTTTGGATGTTGCATGATTTCCTCTGGTGTTCCAGATTCAATAATCCGTCCTTTATCCAAAAATAGGACCTTATCTGCTACTTGCGCTACAAAAGACATATCATGGCTGACCAGTACCATGGTTTGTCCTGATTTTGCTGCATTGGCAATGGATTTTTCAACTTCTCCAACCAATTCTGGATCCAAGGCTGAAGTCGGTTCATCCAGTAAAAGAACTTCTGGTTTCATAGCCAAGGCACGAGCCAAAGCCACACGTTGTTTTTGTCCACCTGAGAGGTGACGAGGATAGTGATTTTCACGATCCGATAAACCGACTTTTGCCAGTTCTTCTCGAGCAATTTTCGTTGCTTCTTGATCGGATAGGCCCTTCACAACAATGAGCCCTTCTTTCACATTTTCAAGAGCTGTTTTTCTACCAAACAAATTAAACTGTTGGAACACCATGGCCAATTTTCTTCTTAAGGTTAAGATTTGATCTTGGGTAATGTGCTCAAAATCAACCTCGAAATCATCAATCTTAATTCTACCGCTATCTGGTGCTTCCAAATAGTTTAAACTGCGTAAGAAGGTTGATTTACCAGCTCCCGAAGACCCGATTAGGGCCACGACTTCCCCTTTTTGAATTTCCAAACTTAGATTATTTAAAACCTTTTGACCTGAAAATGTCTTTGATAATTCTGAAATATAAATCATTAAATCCGGACCTCCTGATCTGGTAAATCAATTGCTACGGGAGTCTCAATATCCAGTCGACGTTCAATGTGACGGCCTAGTATTTCAATGAGAATATTCACAATCCAGTAAACAATCGATACCGTGATAAAGCGTTCAAAGTACTTCAAATCGGTCCCCCCAATAATCCGTGCTTGAGCAAAAATTTCAACTACACTGGCACTAAAGGCTAGCGAGGTCCCCTTGGTCAAGCCAATGAGAGAATTGATTAAGGTTGGAGTTGCAACGACTGCTGCATTGGGAATAATAATCCGGCGATAAACTTGACGGTTGGTCATTCCAAGACTACGCGCTGCCTCAATTTCACCAGGATCAACCGATAAAATGGCTGCCCGGATGGTCTCACTCGCATAAGCTGCCTCATTAAAGGCAAGAGCTACAATTGCAAATAACTCAGCTGGAATGGCATTAATATTAAAAGCTGTTCCATAAGACTGATTGATCGCTTTTAAAATAAGAGGAATCCCATAATAGGTCAACATCAACTGAACCAACAAAGGAGTCCCCCGTAAAAAACTGACAAAAACAGCTTGAATCGGGTAAAGAATTCGTACACGATTAATTTTGACCAGAGCAAAAATCATGGCAAAAATAATCCCAAAAAATGCGCCTCCTAGGGCTAATAAAATCGTCACAGGCAATTTCCCTATGACAGCCGGAAATGCATCCAATACGGCTCTCAAACTAAACAGCTTGCTATCTGGAACGTGTTTTAAAAAGTCAGCATACCAGTTGGCAGTTAAAAGATTAGTTGTAAACATTTTTGTTACTTCCTTTCTCGAACATAAACATTCTATCACATTCACTATCGGAATTCCAAAAATTGCTACAGAAATAGAAAAATGATAGACTACTCAAATTTAGTCTATCATAATTTTAGACAAGTTCCTAATAGTTTTTCTTTATGGAGTTCATAAAGAAAATCTATGTTTTCTTCTGAACATTTGAAAGAAGGGGTTAGAAAGTTTGACGTTTGGCCTTTCGTTCGGCCCGACCACGCGCACGGTTTTCAGCTCGCTTAGCTTTTCTCCGCTTTTCATCAACTGCCCATTTGATTTTTTTCTTGTAGCCTGGTTTGATTTTTTTCTTTTTCTTCTTCACCAGACCAATCATTTCGATGTCGAGTTTCTCTTGCTTTTTCTCACGATTCGCCCGTCTGTCCCGATCATAAGTATCTTCAATAACCCCATTTTTCAACACTTTCGGTACGAAACGAATTCCCATTTTTTCTAGTTCACGGATATCTGAATCATCACTTGGTTGGTAAAGAGTAATAGCGACACCTGGTAGACCATTGCGCCCTGTCCGGCCAACACGGTGAACAAAGAAGGAAAGATCTTGTGGAATAGCATCGTTGATGACATGACTCACCCCTTCGATATCAATTCCACGAGCCGCCAAATCGGTGGCCACAATATACTCAAAATCAAGATTTTTAACCTGATTCATGATTCGTTTCCGTTCACGTGGTGGGATATCTCCGTGAATCTTTGCCACTTTCAATCCCTGAGCCACCAAATAGGCATGGAGATCATCTGCTCTCGTTTTGGTATTAACGAAAATCATGGCCAAATAAGGTTGCAAGGTCTTGGTCAATTGGTAAATTTGCTCATTTTTATCCCGACCCTTGGTGGAAACCAGCCAATTATCGATGGTATCTGAAATCACCGTCTTAGTCTTAATTTGCTCCATGACTGGGTTTGAGAGATATTTTTTCAAGAAAGGCTGCAATTTTTGCGGAATGGTGGCTGAAAAAACTAAAAATTGCAGTTGTTGCGGAAGCCTTGAAGCAATCTTATCCACAGTAGACAAGAATCCCATGTCCAGTGTCATATCTGCCTCATCTACCACAAAAGTATGGGCCTTATGAATAGCCAGATCACCCGATGCAACCAGATCATAAATCCGGCCTGGAGTTCCAATCACGATATGTGGTTGTTTGACCTGCAGTTTTTCAATCTGACGGCTTTTATCCGTTCCTCCAACATAATTTACAATCCGAATCTCTTTTTCAGAATGACTAGCGATTTGACGAGCAGCTTGGTAAATTTGCGTCGCCAACTCCCGACTAGGAGCCGTGATGACCGCTTCTACTTGTTGGCTGTCTTCATTTAAGGTTTGAAAAATCGGCAAGAGGAAAGTATGGGTTTTCCCAGAACCTGTCTTTGACTCTCCTACCAAATCATTTCCAGCTAGGACAATCGGAATTAGTTTTTCCTGTACTTCGGTTGCTTCTCTAAAATTGATTTCTTTCAGTGCCTCTTGAATATAAGGCTTAAAATTAAACTCTGTAAATTTCATTTTCTCAGTTCCTTTCATGATCTCTATTATTATATCAGAAAAGCTGTCTTCTTGCCTCTCTTATGAGTCATTTTTCCTAACCAGCGAAGTCTCTCTGAGTCAGTAAAAAAACGATGGGCAAGCCCACCGTCGTTTTATAGGTAGAGAAGAACTAGAGTCACGACACTTGTCACCAAGGCAATGCTCCACATAAAGGCATCCACTTTCCATTCTGACCAGTTTCGGCCATTGCCAGAAAGGCCACCCAATTCTAAATGATGGTGGAAAGGAGTCATTCGGAAAATCCGACGTCCTTCCCCGTACCGTTTCTTGCTCCATTTGAAATAGGTCACTTGTAGCATCACTGAACCTGTTTCAATAACATAGACCAGACCAATTAAGAGCAGCGTCCACTCAACATGCAAAGCCATTGACAAGGCTGCAAGCATCCCTCCAAGAGCTAGACTACCGACATCTCCCATAAAGATTTTAGCCGGCTTGTGGTTGAAGACAAAGAATCCTAGCAAGGCCCCAATCATACTCAAGGTGACAAAGAGAATGTCCCATTTCCCTTGCATATAGGCAATAAAGGAATAGGCACTCAGGCTAATGGCAACGGAGATGCTGGCTAATCCATCGATCCCATCTGTCAAATTGACAGCATTTGAGAAACCAACCAACCAAAATAAAGCAAAGAGAATGTAGAAATGGCCCAAGTAAAGTTCATATCCGAAAACATTCAAAAGGCTTCCTGCACCGTGGCGTTCAGAAAAAATATAGAAGATGATTCCACCAACAAGTTGAAGGGCCAATTTTTGTTTTGGATTGAGACCTTCATTAATCTTACGAAAGACTTTTAAAAAGTCATCCAAAAATCCAACAATTCCATATAGAATCAAGATAAATAGAATCAGTTGAACAGGGCGCGTGAAATTTCCAGTCAATACGGTAACGACAAAACTAACTAGAACGGCTGTAATGAGAAATACAACTCCACCCATTGTCGGAGTGCCAGCTTTCGCTTTGTGTTGTTTCACATCTTCGTGCATTTGTTGCCCGGAAATATGAGCACGATGGTAAAATCGAATAAAGGCTGGAATAGCAGCCACTGTTAATAGAAACGATACAAGGATCGTAGCAATATACATCTTAGTCTCCTAATGTTAACGTAATCTTTTTAGTTTTATTGAGTGAGGTGTTCATTTTGACACTTTGTTTGGTTACTTTCTTTCCACTACCTTTATAGGTAATCTCAATTCCAGTCCATTCTCCAAAGATGTCCGCATTTTTCTTTGTCCAACCGTACATATCTGGAACCGCATCAAAGTCTTCTGTCAATAACAATACTTGCTGATTGGCTTTGACTTTAGAGCCTACATCCACAGACATCTTGCGGATATTTTTCCCGGTTCCTAGGACAATTGGTTGCACCAAATTGCGACGCAATTCCTCTGAATAAGCACCTGGGCTCAGATTTTGTTTCAGATTCAACTCCTTAGAGAGAGTTTCTACTGAAGGGATTTTGTAGGTCGTTTCTTTGGTCACATCATCCAAAGTTGGTGCCTCTGATGTTAGATGCAATTCGTCTTTTAAAGCAACTGCATCTTCCAAAATAGGATTGACCAGCTCTTCCCAGCTGGTGAATGAGAATTTCACTTCTGGTTGTTGGACCGTCACATACATGATGAATTCAGGATCTTCTGCAGGTGTCATGGCTACAACCGAGTAGATATAATCATTTTCTCCTTGCAAGTATCCTTGATCTGTCGCCATTTGGGCAGTCCCTGATTTCACCGCAACGTTTTGACCGGGTACCTGAATGATGGGTCCATCACTGTACAAGGTTCCATACTCTGGATCTGTTCCGACGGTGATCATATAGTTCCGTGTCTGTTGTGCAGCTGATCCTGAAACTGGTTTTCCAACAACTTCTTTTTTTGATTTGCGGGCTGTGTCTGATTTTTTATCGTAAATAGCACTAATAAACTTCGGCTCCAACATTTGTCCATCATTAGCGATGGCACTAAAGGCCCGTAACATTTGGGTTTGACTGACGGAAATCCCTTGACCGAAGGAAGACATGGCCTGACTGACATAGTTATCCCCTGGAAGACCCCCGTAAGCTTCATTTCCCATTCCAAAACGGGTCGGAAGACCGAATTTAAAGCGGGTTAGGTAGTCCATCCAGACAGCATTTCCCATCTTTTGCTCCAAGCGGGTCATCCCCACGTTACTTGAGTAAGCAAAGCCTTGTGCGATATTCATATAGCGACCTTCAGACAGTCCCATATTGACATCCCAGTCACGGATCGTCGCATCTTTTACTTGTAGTTCGTTACTGTAGTATACTTCATTATAGGCTGGGAAGGTTCCATGATCAATCGCCGAAGCTAATAACATGACCTTCATCGTTGAACCCGGTTCATATTGATCTTGATAAAGGATGGTATTCCAGGTTTTCAAGTTTTTCAGATCCAACCCTTGTTTGGTATCCGCATTATAGGATGGACGTTGCGTTGTCGCCAGGATTTCTCCAGTTTTTGCACTCACAAGAGTCGCACTAACATACTTTCCTTTTACTTTTTCTTGGAAAACATCCATTCGCGTCTCAAGGTAGGTTTGTAATTCTGCTGAAATGGTCGTATAGACATCTTTTCCATCTTCTGTTTTGACAGAAACCTTATCTGAACCAGGAACGATATTCCCGTTTCGGTCTTTGTCATAGGTGATAACCCCATTTTGACCAGCGAGAATACGATCGAGGGATTTCTCCATCCCTGATTGCCCCTTCAGGGTTTTATTCCCCTCTTTATCTTCTTGAAGAGAGGCCTGACCTATAAATTGAGAGGCAAAAACCCCATTTTTATAGCTCCGATTTGGACTAGTTGTAAAGGCAACCCCTTCAATCTTCGCCGCTTCCATGGCCTCACGGATGGCCGTCATATTGCTATAAGTTATGCCGTTTCCGTTCGAGCCAAAAGAAACTTGTTTCAATTTCTTTTGCGACAACTGTTGAATGACGTAATCCTCATCCATCCCTAAGTACTGCTTAAAGATTTCTGCTACTTTTTTAAATTGGCTCTCTTCTACATAGAGGATTTTCCCAGTTGCTGATTTGTACTTTTTATCAATAATAGCATAAACGTTATAGGTCGTCGCATCTTCAGCAATTACTGCTCCATTTCGGTCGTAGATCGTTCCACGTTTTGCAGGAACAATGACCGTCTGCTCATGGACTTTTTTGGCTTGATCCGATAAGGTTACACCAAATTTTTTGTCAGTCCCAATGATCATTGCAAAATTAATCAGAAAGAGAAAAAAGAGGAAAATCGCCAGTACACTGAGATTTTTCCCAACTTGTTTTCGGTTCTGATCCGGCAAGCGACGTTTCTTTATCGAATACCCGATCAATAATTTTTTGAATTTATTCATCACTACTTGCACTCACTGTTTTTCGATTTTCTTTTTGCAGCTTCATTCCTTGGGAGCTAGCCAACTGTGATAAGCGGTCATAACGTGTTAATTCATTGACCTCTTGACGAACATCTGCCAATTCCGTCTTCTTGGCTTCTAGTTCCGTATTCAAATCCGTCAATTCACTTTGAACTTGTAAAATCCGTGTCTGCATAAAGACGATACTAATGGCTAAAATCACAGCTGTTAAGACAATCGACCCATAAAAAGCCTTTTCTACTCTAGAGAAACGGCGAAAGCGGTCTTGCAGTATCTGTGTTCTTGTTCTCTCATCTCTTGCTGCCATATCAATTCCTCTTACTTGTGTATTTTTCGAGCAACCCGTAGTTTTGCTGAATGGGATCGATTATTATCCTCAAGCTCTTCTTCACTTGGTAAAATAGGTTTCCGGTTGACCAACTCCATCTTTGGTTTCAAATCATCTGGAATAAAGGGAAGTCCCTTTGGAACCTCAACCGTCGAAGCTTCTTTAAACAATTGTTTGGTCAATCGATCCTCTAACGAATGAAAGGTAATCACAGAAATACGACCATCGAGGGCCAACAAATCCATGGCTTGCTGAATCGATTCATCTGCAGCTCCCAGTTCATCATTGACTTCGATACGAATGGCTTGGAAAATCTGTTTAGCAGGATGGCCCTTTTTCTTGAGCTCCTTAGCTGGTTTAGCAGATTTAATAATCTCTGCTAATTCAGTCGTTGTTTCAATCGGTTTAATTGCTCGTGCTTGCTCAATTTTCCGCGCAATTTGCTTGGAAAATTTGTCCTCTCCATATTTGAAAAAAATACGGACTAGATCATGGTAATCGTAGCTATTTACAACCTCATAGGCTGTCAAGGAAGCTTCTTGATTCATCCGCATGTCTAACGGCGCATCTTTCTTATAAGAAAATCCGCGTTCCCGTTCATCTAACTGAGGACTAGAGACACCTAGGTCATAACAGATCCCATCAATTTCAGTCACACCCAATTCGTTTAGACGTTCCTTCAAATGACGAAAGTTATCCTTAATGAAGGTCACCATGCCTTTCTCAATGAAAGGTGCCAATCGAATCTTAGCATTCTCAATCGCATGCTGATCTTGGTCAAAGGCATAAAGATGGCCCGATTCATTTAATTTTGTTAACAAATATTCGCTGTGGCCTGCCCCACCCAATGTGGCGTCTACATAGATCCCATCTGGCTTAACATCCAGCATATCGATCGTTTCATGAAGCAAAACCGTTACATGATGAAATTCTTTACTCATATCTTTACTATTTTACCACAAATGGGACCAAGATGCACTCCTAAAAGAAAATTCACTAACTAACCCTATCGGACCTTTTCAGATCCTACAAAATACCTAGAAAGGCTTGATTTTATTTGTTTCCTCTAGGATTTATGATACAATACTCTTATGAAAATAAGAAAACAGATTCTCATCCCACTTTTATTGGTCGATGCTATCGCTCTCTACTTTTTTCTAACCACTATTGAGGCTTGGATTTTTTGGCTTGCTGCCCTGATCCTAGTCGGCTCACTTTGGTGGCTCAAAAAAGCCATTCAAGGACAAAAAACAGAGATGGAAGAAAAATAATTTCTTCCACCTCTGTTTTTCTTTTATTCCCTCCAAGTAATTCCTTAAAAGAAAGCAAACTAGCTCTGAAATAATAAAAACTCACCGTTTGGTGAGTTTTGTTGTTTATTTATTATGTTTCCAATTGCTGTAAATTCCAAAAAGAATGATCCATATGGTTGCTCCAATCGCTCCAATGTATGTTGATTCTTGCAAGAAGAGACAAACGAATACAAAGAGGAAGAAAACAATGGTCAATGGATTCAACACTTTATAGGCTGGCATGACAAAACCATCTGGCATAAATTCTTTCGATTTACGGTACTTAAGATGGGCAAGCATAGTCAAAATGTAAATAGCAATGTAGACACCAGAAGAAGATGCCGTAATCAAGGCAAAGGCATCTGAGACACCTGGCAAGACATTGATAAAGGCAGAAACAGCAACCACAATCGCAGAAAAAATAATCGCCCGACTTGGAATCCCCATACGAGATAAGCTATTCAGTTTCAAACGATTCATCACTTTACTGTTTGGCGTCTCTTTTGCAATCTGGTACAAGTGACGCCCTGTTGAATAGAGGGTGGAATTCAAGGAAGATGCAGCAGCTGTCAGTACAACAAAATTAATCAATCCTGCTGCCCACTTGATTCCTACCATCTGAAAGACCGTTACAAATGGTGATTTATTGACGGGAAGCTGTTGCCAAGGGAAAATAGCCATAATCGCCAACAAAGCCCCTACATAAAAGATTACAATTCGGATTGGAATTTCTTTAATGGCTTTTGGTAATACTTGGCGGGGATTTGCTGTTTCAGAAGTAGTAATTCCAACAAACTCGATCGCTTGATAAGCAAAGAAGACCATTTGGAAGGCCATGACGAACTTGACCCAACCATTTGGAAACATTTGAAAACCATTGGTAATATTGGTTAAGCTAGCGTGTCCAGCAGGTGTTTCAAAATTCGTCGTCACCATAAAGATCCCTGTTGCGATCAAGGCTAAAATCGTGACAATCTTGATCATTCCAAACCAGAATTCAACCTCTCCAAACACCTTCACAGCGATCAAGTTTACACAACTTAAGAGCGCTAAAAAGATAATTTGAATCTGCCAGGCTGGCCAATTTGGAAACCAAAGCTGGACATAGTTGGAAACAGCGGTGATCTCTGCCATTCCCAAAAATACCAAGGAGACCCAATAGGACCATCCTGAAAAATAACCCCAACCTTTTCCTATATACTTGGTGATAAAGTTGATAAAGGTGTGTTGATCAGGGTCCATATAGAGCATTTCTCCGATTGCCCGCATCATCAAGTACATGAATGCGCCAGTCAGCATATAGACTAAAATAATAGAGGGCCCTGTCAAAGAAAGGGAACGACCGGCTCCAAGAAAGAGTCCTGTCCCGATGGTTCCTGCAATAGCGATCAGCTGAACATGCCGATTTTGCAGACCACGAACCATCCCATTTTCGGTTTCTTCACCAGGATGATGTTTTTTTGACATATAATTACTCCAATTCTTTTTCTGTACATTTTCAGAAAAGTATACTTCAAATTTTCATACAATCTACTATACCATGTTTTTAAAAATTGGTCAATCCAGTCCAGAATATTCTGAATTTTATAGATTAAAAAGAGTGCTGGAGTCTCTTCCAGCACTCTTTTGCTTATGAATTAGGGTCATCGAGACTACGGCCATGCAAACCTTTTTCACGTTGCACTTGGCGTAGTTTCTCAGGTGTTACATCGTTACCTTCTTCATCCACAATTTTGATCCCTTCGATGTGGTGACGAACCGAACGACGATAACCTTCAATGTATTCTTCACGAAGTTTTGCTTGTTCCACTGCTTCTTCAGGAGTCAAACCTTCTGTTTTTTTCTTTTTAGCAAGCTCATTGATACGAGCGATTTTTTCAGGTGTCATAATAAAACCTACTTTCTACCTGTCATCAGGTACTTATTTTGTGTTCAATTGGTTGAAGGCTGCAACAGCGTTAGCTTTCGCTACAAGGCCTGCAAGAAGGGCCAAACGGTTGTTTTTAACCGCCTCATCTTCTGCCATCACCATGGTATTATCAAAGAAAGCATCGATGACTGGGCTAAGAGCAAAGAGTTGAGCCAATTTGTCGCTAGCTGAACCAGTCAATTCAAGATCTTCAATTGCTTTAGCAAGGGCTTTTTCTTGATCGTTTTCAAAGAGACTGGCATCGACTGCTACTGAAGCATCTGCTTTTTCTGCCAAGTTAAAGGCACGAGAGAGGGACTCAACAGCCGCCTTATAACCATCGGTCTTCGCAGCTTCTGAAAGAGCTTCAGCTGCTTCCAGCATATCAGCCACGACAAAGTTTGAACCAGCAAGAACAGCGTCTTTGATATCTTTTGGTGTGCGTCCCATCATCTTGTCCACACGCGCCTTGATGAAGTTGAGCACTTCTGCTTGATTGTCATAGGAAAGGCTATCAAATGAAAGTCCGTAAAGGCTGTCAATCAACTCATCCATAGGGATATGCCAACCAAAAGCATCCAAGATTCGAACAATTCCTTGTGTTGCACGACGAAGCGCATAAGGGTCGTTGGAACCTGATGGAATCAAGCCAACTGAGAAGAAGGAAAGGAGGGTATCCAATTTATCTGCAAGGGCAAGAATGGCACCAACCTTAGTCTCTGGAAGGACTCCGTCTGCTGAATCAGGAAGGTAGTGCTCACGGATAGCTGTCGCAACCGCAGCATCTTCACCAGCGAGGAGGGCGTATTTTTCACCCATGATTCCTTGCAATTCATCGAACTCTCCGACCATACCCGTCAAGAGGTCAAATTTGTAGATTTCAGCTGCACGAGCAACGGCTGCTCTTTCTTCAGCAGTCAAACCAGCTTGCTCAGCTAGTGACGCTGCAATAACACCCGCACGCGCCATGTGTTCTGAAAGAGAACCAATTTTTTCATGGAAGGTCACGTTCGCCAATTTAGCAACGAGGTCTTCAATCTTAAGTTTTTGGTCTTCACGCCAGAAGAATTCACCATCTTCAAGACGCGCCACCAAGACTTTTTCATTTCCTCGGATAACATTTTCCAAGTGCTCAGCGTTCCCATTACGGACGGAGATGAAGTTTGGTTTCAGCTTACCATCAAGGTCGCGTACAACAAAGTACCGTTGGTGTGTTTCCATTGAGGTCACCAAGACTTCTTCTGGAACGTCCAAATATTTAGTGTCAAAACTTCCCATAAAGGCAGTTGGGTATTCGACCAAGTTCAAGACTTCATTCAAAAGTCCTTCTTCGATTTGGACTTGAACACCTTGTTCTGCTTCGATGGCTTTAATTTGCTCACGAATCATGTTTTCACGTTCTTTGCTATCCGCAATCACGTAAACCGTGCGAAGGTCTTCTTCATACGAATCCGCATTGGTAATTTCTACTTCATGTCCAAGGAAACGGTGCCCACGACTCACACGACCCGACTTAATATCCAAGAAATCAAGGTCGAGTGCTTCGTCGCCCAAAAGAACGATCAAGGTGTGAACTGGGCGAATGTATTCAAAGGTGTTGTTAGCCCAGTGCATGCTAACAGGGAAGGTCAATGAAGCAAGCACCTCTGGAAGGCCAGCCAAGACTTCTTTAGCTGGTTTTCCAGCTTCGTGCTTCGTAACATAAACGTACTCTTCACCCTTGACTTCACGGAATTCGATATCATCAACCGTCAAGCCTTTCCCACGGACGAATCCTTGAGCCGCTTTTGAGAAGTTTCCATCTGCATCCAAGGCGATTTTCTTAGAAGGTCCTTTAAAATCTTCGGTCAAATCAGATTGTTGATCTGCTAAACCAATCACACGGATAGCCAAACGGCGTGGTGTTGAGAAGGTTTGAATGCTTTCGTATGAAAGTCGGTTGTCATCCAAGAAGGCTGCCATTTTCTCACCGAGTTGTTTTTCACTTGGTGTGACAACGTAGGCTGGCAACTCTTCAAGTCCAAGTTCTACTAATAAGTTTTTTGTCATGTTTTTTCCTTTACAAAATTCTTCTTTTTGATAGGCACCTTAGGTACCGGGGACGTCGCTAACTAACTTTGTGAGGCTGTAGGGAAATCTTCTGTCTCTTTGACATCGATTTCCAACAGTCTCATCAAAGTGGATTTAGCCAACTGATTTTTGAACCTAACGTTTCAAAAATCCCCATCAAGCAGTACGGCGGTGCCTATCCCTTTAGCAAGTCTCCGACTTGCCTCTGGGTAGCCGTACGGGCTCACTTTGTTTGCCCATTTTCCATTCTTGTAACTCTTTTTATTCTTCCTCTTCTGCTAGGAGTTTGGCGCGTGTGGCTTCGTCGAGAAGTGGGTAACCAAGTTTCTTGCGTTCTGCGACGAAGGTTTTGGCTACGACACGGGCCAAGTTACGGATGCGGGCAATGTAGCCGGCACGTTCTGTAACGGATACAGCTCCACGAGCATCAAGCAAGTTGAAGGTGTGTGAACATTTCAAAACGTAGTCATAGGCGGGGTGAACAAGACCCAATTCCAAAGCACGTCCTGCTTCTTTTTCAAATTTTTCGAAGTTTTCAAGAAGCATATCTTGGTCAGAAACTTCAAAACTGTATTTTGAGTGTTCGTATTCTGGTTGAAGGAAGATTTCTCCGTATTTAACGCCTGGGGCCCACTCAATATCGTAAACAGAATCTACTTCTTGGATGTAAGAAGCCAGACGTTCCAAACCATAAGTGACCTCAGAAGTAACCGGACCAGTTGCCAATCCACCAACTTGTTGGAAGTAGGTGAACTGAGTGATTTCCATACCGTCAAGCCAAACTTCCCAACCAAGACCAGCCGAACCAGTTGATGGGTTTTCCCAGTTATCTTCAACGAAACGAATATCGTGTTCCAAAGGATTGATCCCCAATTTTTCCAATGACTCAAGGTAGAGTTCTTGGATGTTTGATGGTGATGGTTTCATGACCACTTGGAATTGGTGGTGTTGGTAAAGACGGTTTGGGTTTTCCCCGTAACGACCGTCCGCTGGACGACGAGATGGCTCTACATAAGCCGCATTCCATGGCTCAGGACCAATGGCACGGAGGAAAGTATATGGACTCATTGTTCCCGCACCTTTTTCATTATCATAAGCCTGCATGAGCATACAACCCTGGTCATTCCAGTATTGTTGCAAAGTCAAAATAATTTCTTGAAATGTTAATTTCTTAGACATTAAATACTCCTTGATTTAAATGATTTCTTGCGACACGAGTCTGCCTCGTCGATCATACGAGGCAAGACGAGTTAGTACTGCGTTTAGCTCAGGCACCCTAGTGCTGAGCGTGGGGCAGTCCGACTGTATGGAGGTCTCTGCCACTAACGCAGTGAAAGGTTAGTTTTTTAGACATTGCATACTCCTTTTTCATAAAGTTTCTTGTGACTCAGGATACAAAAAGAACCGCGTCTTCGCTCCTAAGTCTGTGACCTAGGGGCGTCAGAAACGCGGTTCCACCCTAATTTATTACTTCATTTTATCTTACTTTACTCAGCTTTTTACTGAGAGAAAGCGCCACTTGCTTACTTTGCTCTACTTGGCTCTCACTATCCCAAGCTCGCTAGAAAAACGCCATAAGCCCTTCTTTCTTGACTAGTATTATAGCAGATTTTTAGTGACTTGTAAATTAAAATCCGCATGAAACAATCGTTTCATACGGATTTTAGGCTAACAAACAATGTTGTTTTTCTTATGGACGTCTTGCAGCTTTTGGTTTTTTACCATGAAGTTTTTTCTTGGCATTCTTCAAGGCTGTCAAAGCATCTTTCACATCTTGTTGGCTTGCTCCTGGATTTGAAAGGATAGTTTGTGCATCCTTGAAGGCTACTAGGTAAGCTTCTTTTTCTTCATTTCCAGCATAGATGAATTTAGCATTCTTTTCTTGGAACTTCAATTCTTCCTTGATGTATTTTTCAAGACTTGAAAAATCAGTTGCTTTCCCGTTTAATTTTCCTTCTGCACGGCTAAGCTCAGCAAGTGCTTGATTGATTTGTTCTTGTTTCACAGTTGGATCAACTGCAAGCAAGGCAACTGTTTGGAAAGCACGATCGTAGTCGCGACGTACTTTTTCTTTGGCATTGGCATAACGACCAGTTTTAGTCGTAGCATCGTAAGCCTGCATGGCTTCTTTCAAGGCCGCAACGTTTGAATCTTTCCCATCCAAAGCTTGGCTGGCAGCTTCAAGACTAGCTAGAGCTTGGTTGACTTGCTCTTGACTAACCTTGTTGGTCAAGGCTGCTTGGGCAGCTTGCAAGGCTTGATCATAGGCTTCCTTCTTATCTGCACTGGCATTGAAGTATTGCGCTGTCTTTGTAACATCTGCTTGGTTGTTCAAAGCAGCCAAGAGATCCACTTTTGAGATCACTCCAATACGATAATTATTGTTGCGTCCTGCGACAACTGAGATCACTGGTACTTTCTCAGCTAGTTCATATCCTGTAGGAAGAGTTGCAACCAAGGTATATTGACCAGTTGCTACAGATTTACCAAAGCCATTTTTACCATATTTTTCAGCAGGCAAGACAAAGTTTTCACCATCTGCCCCTTTTAATACGATCGTAGCTGCTTTTGAAACCGGTTGATCAAAGCGAATGCTGACAGGTGCATATTCCAAGGTGTTGGCAAGGAATGTGATCGTTTGGAAACTATTCTCTTCTGTCAAATCGAACTCTTGCGTCAAGCTGCTGACAAATTTCACTTCGGTACGATCATACGTAAAGATTTCTGCAGTATAATGACCAAAGTTCAAGAAGTTAATATCTTTTGTCTTATCAACTGATACGTATTGGCCATTGCTATCTTTGATTCGGTAAACATACATAGTATCCAAATCTTTGTTCGTTTTAACGTCACGAACTGCAATTTGAACCCGACCACTATTTTGATCCCGAACTAAATCTGCTAGTGAAACATAGTCTACGTTCCCCGCAAAGTCTTCTACATAGTAGTAGATATTCTTCTTATCGATGTTTTCAGGAAGATCGAAGCTACCATCTGCATTGGCCTTGATCACATGGTAATTTTCAAGCGCACGTGTACCATTCTTATCTTCACTGGTTTGGACCATTGTCCCCTGATCATCGAATGGAGTCACGTAGACGAGTTTTTCAGTTAAGATACCACCTTCGCCAACATCTTTGGCTTTACGTGCTACAAACTGTTGAGCCCCATCTTTAAAGCGAATATATCCAGATGTGATCACTGGTTTTTGAGTATCGACCCGAACCTTGAAGGTCGTTGATTGCTCTTCAGCTCCAGGAACCATTGGTGTGTAACGAATGACATAATCATATAGACCATCTGCTACTGCTTTCCCATTTGCATCGGTACCATTCCAAGCAGTATTATCTAGTGTGTAGCTGCGTGGGTTCTTTTGGTCTCCGTTGAAGAAGTTCTTACGATGGTCAGATGGAGTTCCTTCCCACAATGGATTTTTATGTTCCGTATCACTTGCTGCATAAACAGTTGCACGAAGGTTTTCAATGTTTCTAAGGGCAACTGTCTTGTATTCAACGAGGTCTTTATTCCCATCTTCATTTGGCGAAATAGCGATGCGAACATTTCCATTTTCATCTAATTGAAGAGAATGTGTACCTTCCGCATTTTCTTCAATACCAAGAACTGTCATCCGACGACCATCTCGTTTTCCTTGTGTGAGGAGAAGATCATTTTGAAGGGTAACAAGCGCAGAAACATTGGCACTAGAGGAGATATTCAAATCTTTTGGAACATGATAGTAGAAGCCATCTTTTCCTTCGCGAACCAAATCATAGATTGGTTTTTCAACAGCTGGAAGGTTTTGGAATTCTCCCTTGAATCCCATAAACGGCAAGCTGACCACATCCCCATCATCTGCCGGATCTACAAAGCGAACAAATCCTTCAAGGAAATAGCCGTTCGGCATTTCTTTGCTCAACTCTTCTGTGAATTTACTTGTATCGACTTTCACTGTAACCGTTTCAGAGCTATGAGCTTTCACAGTTACTTCAGGCCAGGCTGTTTCAGTCAATTTACGTGGACGAAGGGTAAATTTACCATCTTTTACTTCATCTGTGTCTGTATTGACCAACATTTTCAAGGTACGATCGGTATCTGAAATATTGTGGACTGTGACATCAAAGGTAAAGCTATCTCCAACATTACCAAGAGTGACGCTTGGATAGTTGTTTTCACCAGTCACATACAAGTCTGTTGAAACGGCTGCGGCTGTATCGACAACCCCTGCACCTTGTTGACGTGGAGAAGTATAGACACCAGTTTCTTTGTCAACATGTGGTTTAGCTGTAGACATAATCAAGGCTTTCACAGTTACAGAAACTTGTTCTGGAGTCAATTCTGGATGGTTCTTCACAAGGTATTCTTTAACCAAGGCTGCCACACCTGCTACGTGAGGAGAGGCCATACTTGTACCACTCATATCCCCGTAGGTATTGTCATTTAAAGAAGAAAAGATATTCCCACCAGGTGCTGTGACATCTGGTTTCAACTGACCATCGGTTGTCACTCCCCAGCTTGAGAAATCAGACAATTGGTCTGCTTCTGGAGATGGACGGTTAGCCATGGTATCGTTAAAGACAACTTTGTAAGATCCAGCTTTAAGAGCTTCCCCATAGCGTTTTGAAATGAAGACAGATGGAATTTTCTTAGCATCTCCATCAATTGCCATTCCAAGATTAGATCCTTCCACATTATTGTAGACCAAAGCTCCTGCTGCACCATGATGGAAGGCATTGGCAATCTTTTCTGAGAATGGAATTTCCCCACGTTGGATTAAGGCCAATTTACCGGTAAGGTCTAGATCTTTAAAATCATCTTCTTTCCCAAGACCAACTGATACATATTCGTACTCTTTGCCTTTTTCAAAATCAGCATCTGCAGCAGATTTACTGTAATCAAATTTTCCGTTATCCGCTTCTGCATTGCCTTCCAAACCTTTGACTTCAAAAACTTCTGTTGTAATGATGTTGTTATTGATAGAAGCAACAGAGATAGAGTCCTCTACCGTTGATGGATTTCCAACCAAACCGTAATCTGGATTTTCTGCTGCTGGTCTAGAATAACCATTCCCAAAAGTATTGCTATTTCCTGCAGAGATTAGGACAGATACCCCTTTAGCACGCGCTCGTTTAATGGCATCCACAATATCTGAATCAGCATTGACCATAGAACCAGTAGTAGATCCAAGACTCATATTGATGGTATCTGCACCAAGGGCTACAGCATCATCAATTGCTTTTACATAAAGGGCAGAACCCGTTGTTTTTTGACGATCTGAAAAGACACGCATAAACATAACTTGCGCTTCTGGTGCTACACCATAGATCTTTTCACCGTTCCCTGCTTCTTTATCAGGATTCCCTGTTGCAATCCCAGTAACGTGCATCCCATGGGAATCTCTTTCAGCCTCTTTGATATTGTCGGTCCCATCAAAGTAGTCATAAGCGTAGACAACCTTGTCGTTGTACCATTTACCATAATCAATTCCTGCCGCTTTCTTAGCAGCTTCGATTTCTTCTTGGTTTTTAAACTTAGCTTTTGAAGGATCGGTAATCCGAAGAACCTCGTGGTTCACATCCAAGCCAGAGTCGATGACGGCGACAACCATCCCTTCCCCTTTATAACCTTGCTTCCAGGTTTGGGGAACAGTAATAATTTCGTCACTTTCGATGCTTTGAGGTTTTTCAGCTGCCTCATGGCGATTCGTTGTTTCTGAACTTGTCGCAGTAGCCACTGCTGTTGCTTTTTCTACAGGTTTTTCCGCTACTTCCGGTTTTGTTTCTGGAACAGTAGCTGCCTCTTTCGGAGCTTCTGTTTTTTCAACAAGAGCTACTTCTGTTGCATTCGTTGTCTTTTCAGCAACTGTTGCTTCTTTTGCAACTTCTACTTTCTCACTAGCAACTGCTGTATTTGCTTCTGTTGCTTGTGAATGCTCTTCTTCAGCAGGTGCCTGTTGAGTAGTGGCTACAAGCTGTGTTCCAGCACTTGTTTGGCTGGCTGCTTGTTCTTCAGCACTCGCTTGTGCAGATCCAAATACCAAAACAGCCCCTAATAAAACTGAGGCTACACCAAATTTGTATTTTCTTAATGAAAAACGTTCTTGTCTATTCATAGAAACTCCCCTTTTATTTTAATAGTAACTATTATAACGCAAAATTGTCTGAAAATTCATTCAAAAAACAAAATGTAACACAAATGTAACATTCACGAATGTTACTAACTATTAATTTATTTTCGTTCGGAAAAATGTAAATTAGTATGGGAAGGTATTATAGAACATCTGTTTTTGTTGGAGTTTTAAAATTATTTAATCATTGAAAGGATTTTAAAAACCGAGAACGAAACTGTCCTCGGTTTTCATTAATGAATAGAAATTCTCTCTTAAAAATCTTTGGTGTCCGGATCTGGTGCACCTGCTTCAACCGGAAGATGGCGAAGGAGTTCCATATCATCTGCCGTCAATTCAAAATCAAAGCAATTTAAATTACTCGCAATCCGCTCAGGTGTAACCGATTTTGGCAGTGGAAGGAACCCTTCTTGCAAACTCCAAGCCAGGGCTAGTTGAGCAACCGTCTTTCCATATTTAGTAGCCATTTCTTTTACTTGTTCATTTCGGAACAATTCTCCTTGGCCAAAAGGTCCCCAAGCCTCTAGTAAAATGCCATGCTTACGACTTGCTGCAATGGCTTCACTTTGGTACACCCCAGGTGCTAGACGAATTTGGTTCACAGCCGGAATGACCCGAGCTGTTTCAAGGAGGGCTTCCAAATGATGAGGCAGAAAATTGCTAATACCAATAGCCCGAACCTTGCCAGAAGCTAGCATATCTTCCATTGCTCGCCAAACCTCAGCATTTCGTTGTTTCCAAGCATCATTTTCTCGAAGGGGTTTTGGATTTGGCCAATGAATCAAATAAAGATCCACATAGTCCAAGCCTAGTTTCTCAAGAGACTCTTCCAAAGCAGCTTGAGCGTCTTCATAGGTGTGATGAGTATTCCAAAGTTTGGTGGTAATAAACAGGTCTTCGCGCGCAAGACCACTGTCTTTAATGGCCCGACCCACACTCTCTTCATTCTGATAAATCGCAGCTGTATCGATATGGCGATAACCTGCTTTTAAAGCAGCTAAGACAGCTTGATAGGCTTCTTCTCCATTCGCTGCTTTCCACGTCCCAAATCCCAATACAGGAATCTCCACCCCATTATTTAAACGATAATGATTCATTTCTTCTTTCCTTTCTTCGACTTCGGTTTCTTAGGCCCTCGAAGCTTGAGCTCTGGCTTAAAAATATTCTTCTTGGTTGGCTCCATCTTCTTGCTATAAAAACTATAGAGTAAAAATGCCCCACCAACGATCACAATAAAGATATTTTTTCTTACAATCCCATAGAGCAAGAAAAAAATCCCCATCAATAAAAAACGTATATCAATTGCCTTCATAAGCTACCTCACATTTCAATTCCCATTATAGCATGAAAAGACAGCATTCACAAAATTGCACTACCATTGGTAAACAAAAACCTCTCTAGGTATGACCTAGAGAGGAAGTATTCTATCTTTAATTCTTGAATCTAGTTCGTAGCCTGGTAACGTTTGACCCCATCGAGATAGGTCGCAACCAGATCCAAATTTTGATCAAGCACGATGAAGTCAGCATCATACCCTTCGCGAATTTGACCACAAACATCATCAATATGGACTGATTTTGCCGGATTGAGGCTGGCCATCATCACTGCTTCGTGAGGGTTAGCAATCCCCCACTCTACAACATTTTTTAATCCATCTTTCAATTTCAAGATTGAGCCAGCTAGATTACCAGTTGATTTCAAGCGAGCCGTCCCTTCAGCGACCACAACCGGGAATTCCCCAAGCATGTAGTCCCCGTCTTCTAAGCCCCCAGCTGTCATACAGTCAGTAATCAAGGCAACATTTTCTTTTCCTTTTTGTTTCATCAGGATATCACACGCTAGCGGATCCACGTGATGGCCATCACAGATCAACTCTGCTGTTGTATGAGGCAACTCATACATAGCACCAACCATACCGAGTTCACGGTGCGTCAAACCACGCATACCATTGTAGGCATGCACCCAGACACTCGCACCTGCATCTACCGCTTTTTTAGCTTCTTCAAAAGTTGCATTGGAGTGTCCCAAAGCAACAGTCACCCCTTCTCCTGTAATGGTCCGAACAAAGTCTTCTACACCTTCACGCTCAGGAGCAAGGGCAATCTTATTCAACAGACCATTGGCAGCTTTTTGCCAAGCCCGGAATTCTTCCATACTTGGATCCTTCATATAAGATGGGTTTTGAGCTCCCTTGTATTTTTCTGTAAAATAAGGTCCTTCAAAATAAATCCCGCGAATCTTAGCTCCTGTTGCTTCTTTGTATCGTGCACCGATATTTTCCGTTACTGCCAAAAGTTGTTCGTAAGAGGAAGTAAGGGTCGTAGGCAAAAAGCTCGTAACCCCTGTACTCAAGAGCCCTTCACTCATGGTATGGAGAGTGCCTTCGATATTATTATCCATCACATCTACCCCACCAAATCCGTGAATATGGGTATCTACGAGGCCAGGCGCAATGCTGTAACCAGAATAATCCAGCACATCCGCACCTTCTGGTAAGCTTTCCACATGTTTTCCAAACTTGCCATCAACAAGCTCCAAATAGCCTCCGCGGCGAACCCCATGTGGATAATAAAATTGATCTGCTTTAATATATGTAGACATACAATCGTCCTTTCCATTGTAGGAACTGTGTTCCATTTATATTCATACATATTATAACGCTTTCACTTTCATTTGTAAATGGTCTAGACCTATTTTTGAATAGAATCCAACAAAAAAACAGAGTAAGCTTCCTACTTACTCTATTTAACGTTCATTAAATTTGCTCGATTTGTACTTTTTCAGCTAGATTCATGGCATGGTCTGCAACACGTGTATAGTGAGAAATGATATCAATAAAGTTCACTCCGGCTTGTGGCGTACATTCACCTTGGTTCAAACGACGAATATGAGTTTTCCGAAGTCTTTTCTCCAATTTTTCAATTGCCTCGTGACGTGCTACCAGTTGATTTGCAAGACTCACATCATTGTGCTCGATAGCTTTCAAAGCATCCTCTACAAATTGATGGGTTTGGTTGTAAATATCTTCCAATTCAGCCAAGGCCGCTTCTGAAAAGACCACTTTCTTACGAATTAAATAATCGGTCAGATTGATCAAGGCTTCCGCGTGATCTCCAATCCGCTCCAAGTCCCGTGAGGAATCTAGGATGTTGGTGAGAACTTCACTTTCTCTCGGACTCAAGGCTTCACTCGACAAACGAATCAAGTAGCGAGTCAAATCATCATCAATGGTATTAATGGCTTCTTCTGTCTTATGTCCCTTTTCAGCTGTTTTTTCATTTTGATGAACAATATAATCATAAGAGAGATTAAAAGCTTTGTCTGCATATCCACCTAAATGAAGCAACTCTTTTTTTGCATTTCCTAGAGCAATCGAAGGCGCTTGAGTGATCAAGTTTTCATCCAAATAGAGCGGTTCATATTTAACAACCTCATCCTCACCAGGAATCAGCTTGGTCACAAAGTATGCCAAAGCTCCAATGAATGGGAACTGGATGATGGTATTGGTTATATTAAAGGTTCCGTGAGCAAAGGCTATGGTCATTTCTGGGGATAAATGAAGAGTCGTTTCAAACCATTGAATCAAAGAGGTAAACGGAACAAGGAAGACAAGACAGATAATGGTTCCGATAACATTAAAGGCTACATGGGCACCTGCCACACGTTTGGCCGCAATATTAGCTCCCAAGGAAGCAATGATAGCTGTAATGGTCGTTCCGATATTATCACCAAAGAGAACTGGGAGGGCTCCTTTCAGGTCAATCAAATGACTAGCATAGAGATTTTGCAAGATACCAATGGTTGCAGAAGAGGCCTGAATCAAAAGTGTTAAGCCTGATCCAACAAAGACACCCAAGATAGGACTTTTACTTAACTGCACCATATAGTCACGAAAGACTTGCAAATCTTTAAGAGGTTCCATAGCCCCACTCATCAAGTTGAGGGCAAAGAAGATACCACCGACACCAAAAACGATTCGTCCAACATTATTAACCAAACGATTTTTGGTAAAGAAGAGACAAACCGCTCCGATAAAGAGCATGGGAAGAGCGTAGTCTCCTAATTTAAAACCAATGATAAAGGAGGTAATAGTCGTTCCAATATTGGCCCCCATAACAATACCAATAGCTTGACGGAGGGTTAGAAGTCCTGCACTCACCAGACCGACCGTAATCACTGTAACCCCTGAACTCGACTGAATCAAGGCAGTCATCCCAATCCCTACTAGAACCCCTAGAAAGGGATTACTCGTATATTTATCAATATAGTAGCGAAGTCGATCTCCTGCAGCCTGTTGCAAGCCTTCTCCCATGGTTTTAATACTATAGAGAAAGAGCCCCAGCCCTCCCAAAAAGTTAAATACAATTTCCTGCCAGTTAATCGACATGTTCATTCCTCCAAATTTGAGATCAGAAATAAAACTCCTCTCCTATTGTAAAGGATAATTTCCAATCACACAAGAGATTTCTGTAAATTTCTATTATTTTTTGAAACCGTTTTTTCCTTCTGTTTTATTTTCCTCGTTTTAAGAGCCAAAAAAAGAGGGTGGAAAATTTCCAACCCGAGACTGTAGACAAACTATTCTTTTTTATAAATCTAATAAATTCTATAAAAAGAAATGTTACTCGTTAGAGTGATTCAATCATCTACTGAAACTTTTCGTCGTGAGAAAAGTACCTGAAACTTAATAGTTTCAGGTACTCGGAATTATTGAGACCTTAGGCTCAATAATTAGTCATGGAACTTCGAAGAAGTTCGCTGACGTCCGTACTCACCTAAGGAAAGTTTCTAAGAAGACTTTGTCTTTCAATCTGGGCGTGGAAAATTTCCAACCTCTCTAGTCTTTGTTCAAATTGCGTAACATCTCATCGATCTTGTTACCGTATTCGATAGACTCGTCTTTGACAAAAGTAAGATCCGGAATCTTGTATAATTTCAGATTCCGACCTAATTCACGCTTGATGGTTCCTGTTGCTTTTTCAAGGCCTGTCTGAGCCTTTTGATTGTCTGAAGCCAAATCACTCATAATTGAATAATACACTTTGGCCATAGACAAATCACCTAGCATTTGAACATCCGTAATGGTGACGCCTTGAACACGCGGGTCACGGACTTTCTTTTGTAAAATCTCGTTGACTTCCCGCTTAATTTCCATCCCTACTCGGTCTGTCCGAAAATGACTTGCCATAGGAACTCCTTTCTGCTCTGTGTTTAAAAACTAGGAAATCAGAGGAAAACCCTCTTTTTTCCTAGTCAGCATCTTATTTTTTAATTTCTTCCATGATGTAGGCTTCGATGGTATCATCTGTCTTGATATCATTGTAACCTTCAATCATCAATCCACCTTCACGACCATTTGTGATCTCTTTGACATCATCTTTGAAGTGTTTCAAGCTTGCAAGAGCACCGTCATAGATCACGACACCGTCACGAATGACACGAACTTTGGAATCACGTGTAACCTTACCACTAAGGACCATAAATCCACCAATGGTACCCACTTTAGAGACCTTAAAGGTTTCACGAATAACCGCTTCCCCGATGACTTTCTCTTCGAACTCAGGATCCAACATTCCCTTCATAGCATCTTCCATTTCTTCAATCACTTTGTAGATAATTGAGTGAAGACGGATTTCTACCTCATCAGCTTCTGCTTGCTGACGTGCTTGTGGCGTAGGGCGGACGTTAAATCCGATGATGAAGGCATTTGAAGCTTCTGCAAGGGTCACGTCTGATTCGTTGATCGCACCAACTGCTGAGTGAACGATGGTCACTTTCACACCTTCCACTTCAATCTTTTGAAGGGAGGCAGCAAGGGCTTCAACCGAACCTTGTACATCGGCTTTAATGATGACATTAACAGATTTCACTTCCCCAGCCTTCAAGGTATCAAAGAGATTTTCAAGGCTGACGCGGTTGGTTGCTTGACGTTGTTTCATCAGAGCACGTTTGGCACGTTCTTCACCCGCTGCACGCGCTGATTTTTCATCTTCATAAACCGCGAAGTGGTCACCCGCCATTGGCGCTTCGTTCAAACCAGTGATAGAAACCGGAGTAGATGGTCCTGCCACCTTCACACGACGTCCAAGGTCATTGGTCATGGCACGGACACGTCCAAAGGTATTTCCGACAACGATTGGGTCTTGAACATTCAAGGTACCTTGTTGAACAAGGAGGGTTGCCACCGCACCTTTTCCTTTATCCAAGCGCGCTTCGATAACAGTACCGATGGCACGAACAGTTGGATCTGCCTTGAGTTCTTGGATTTCAGCCACAAGAAGGACCGTTTCCAAGAGTTCGTCGATATTTTGGTTGAACTTAGCTGAGATTTCTACAAACTCAGAATCGCCACCCCAAGCAGTTGACATAACCCCATGCTCTGCCAATTCACCGATGACACGCTCTGGGTTGGCACCTGGTTTATCAATCTTGTTAATAGCCACAATGATTGGGACATTGGCAGCTTTTGAGTGGTTGATGGCTTCGATGGTCTGTGGCATCACCCCATCATCTGCTGCTACAACCAAGATGGTAATATCGGTAACAGATGCACCACGCGCCCGCATAGAAGTAAAGGCCGCGTGTCCAGGTGTATCCAAGAAGGTAATCTTCTTACCATTTTCCACGATTTGGTAGGCACCGATGTGCTGGGTGATTCCTCCCGCTTCACCTGTTGCTACACGGGAATTACGAAGGGTATCCAAAAGGGTAGTCTTCCCGTGGTCAACGTGTCCCATGATGGTGACAACTGGTGGACGCTCTACCAACTCATCTGGATTCAAATAACCATCTTCAACGAAGAAGCGTTCGATATCGGCATTGTCTACTTCAACCTTTTTCTTGGCTTCAATTCCATAATCCACCATCAAGAGTTCAATCGTATCTCCATCCAGCGATTGGTTTTGAGTCGCCATGACTCCCATCATAAAGAGTTTCTTGACGATTTCAGCCGGTTCACGCTTGATGCGTTTTGCGATTTCTGCAACCGTCATTCCATCCGTATACTCAAATTCACTTGGTAATTCATGGAATTTACGCTCTGTTACTGGTTTTGGAGCATCATTACGGTTGTTCTTTCCTTTTTTATTTTTCTTATTGTTATTCCAGTTACTATTTCTCTGATTTCTCACTTGATTTTGACTATTTCGATTCCTTTGTTGTTTTCTTGGACCATCTTCTTCACGATCAAAATCATCGCGTTTCTTATCTGGTCGCGCTTGTTTCTTCCGACGTGTATCGACTTGAGCTGGAGCAGCAGCAACAGCTGGTTTTGTATGGTTCTCAACAGCTGGCTCCTGTACAGGTGCTTTCACTTCTGGTGCTTCTACCCGTTTCCGGCGCTGTTGACGTTCTTGTTCTGCTTTTGCAGCTTGTTGTTTGTAGCGATCTTCACTTCCACGTGCGTACTCAGCATTTTGTTCAGCTTTCAGTGCTGCTGCACGCGCTTTGAAATCAACTTTTGGTGCTACTTGGGGTTGTGCACTACGTCTTTGATCTGGTCGGTTATTGCGACGCTCAGAACCTTGATTTCGTTGTTCATTTCGCTCTTGTGGTCGTTGATTTCGGTTGTCACCATAACGCTGATTGTCCTTGCGATCGCGTTTTGGACGATTGCCTTGTTGTTTTCTACGTTCAGCCTGCTCTTTTGCACGCGCTTCTCGTTCCGCTTTAAAGTTACGACTCTTTGGTTTAGCAGCTGGCGTTACTGATTTTGTCTCAGTTGCTCCTTCTTTTTTGACGGGCGCTGCTTCTTTTTTCGCTGCGACAGCCGTTGTCTTGGCAGCCACTTCTGCTACTTTCTTTTCGACTGTTTCTTTTTTCGCTGCAAAGCTCTTGATCAACTTTTCAGCAACATCAGTATCGACACTAGATGCATGACTCTTGACGTCAAAACCTAATTCTTTCGCACGAGTGACGACTTCTTTACTTTCCTTGCCCAATTCTTTGGCAATTTCGTATAATCTTTTCTTAGACAATTGCTGTCCTCCTCTTCTATTCCATAAGAGACCTCATTTTCTTTGAAAATCCAGCATCTACAACAGCGACGACCTTACGAGAACGTCCAATTGCAGTGCTTAATTCTAGTGTTGAAAACACGGTAGATACTTGAACCTCATAATAGTGACCCTTATCTGTCACCTTTTTTGTCAGGTTACTAGCTGCATCATTTGCTAGAAAAACTAATTTTGCTTTTTCTTCCTGGATGGCTTTGATCACGAGTTCTTCTCCAGAAATGAGTTTTCCTGCTCTTTGCGCCAAACCCAACAAATTACTTATCTTTTGCTTATTCAAGGCCTAACTCTCTTCTCTTCACCTTATGATCTACATAAGCGATCAATTCATCATAGAAAGCTTCTTCCACTTCCATATTAAAGCTACGATTAAAAACTTTCTTTTTCTTAGCAAGTGCCGCTTCTTCATTGTCTAGCTTGATGTAAGCACCTCGACCATTGGCTTTGCCAGTTGGATCGATAAAGACTTGTCCTTCTTTATTTTTGACAATGCGGAGCAAATCGCGCTTATCAATAATTTCATTTGAAACGACAGATTTTCTTAAAGGGATTTTTCTTGTTTTTACCATTTTCCCTCCCTCTCTTAATCGACTTGCTCTTCGCCACTTTCTACTTGGTCTTCAAAAGTTTCTTGAGCTGCTTCCATTTCTTCGAACTCACTAGCAGATTTGATATCAATGCGGTAACCAGTCAAATGAGCCGCCAAACGAACGTTTTGACCACGACGACCGATGGCAAGAGATAGTTTATTATCTGGAACCACAACGAGAGCATGTTTGCTATCTTCATCATCAAAAATAACTTGGTCCACTTCTGCAGGAGCGATCGCATTGTAGATAAATTCAGCTGGATCTGGAACCCACTCGATGACATCGATATTTTCTTCTGTCGGAACCATACGGTCTAATTTTTGATCGTATCGAGCTGGGTGGAACTTGCTGGTAATCTTTTTAATATTCGATCCACCACGACCAACGATAGTCCCAATCGCATCTACGTTTGGATTATGGCTACGAACCGCAACTTTTGTACGATCTCCAGCTTCACGCGCTACACTCATAATCTCAACAGTTCCATCGTAGACTTCAGGAATTTCTTGTTCCATCAAACGTTTGATCATTTCAGGGTGGCTTCGGCTAACAAAGACATTGACACCACGTGGATTATCTTCTACCTTGTAGACAAATACTTCAATTCGATCATGAGATTGGAATACTTCTCCTGGAATTTGGTCTTGCTTAGACAATTGAGCTTCGATCGAACCAAGATTGACATAGATAAATCGATTGTCAAAGCGCTCCACCGTTCCACTCATGATTTCATTTTCATGTTCTTTATAAGTGTTATAGGTGATGGTGCGCGTTTGCTTACGCATTTTTTCCATGATCGTTTGTTTAGCAGATTGAGCTGCTACACGACCAAATTCAGCTGGTGCTTCTTCAAACTTGATCTTGTCCCCCAACTCATAAGCAGAGCTAATGGCCAAGGCATCCTTCAAGCTGATTTCTAAACGGCTATCAAAGACTTCATCCACCACTTCACGAACCGTATAAACACGGAAATCTCCAGTTTTTTCATTGAATTCAATCGCTGCACTTTCTGATTGTCCATAACGACGGCGATAAGCCGAACGCAATGATTCTGTGACGGCTTCGATGATATCTTCTTTTTTGATCCCTTTGTCTTCTTCCAAAATGCGGAAGGCTTCTAGCATTTCTTTACTCATGTTTTTCTTGCCTCTACTATAAAGGCATCCTTTCTTTCATTCTGTTACAATTTTACAGCCAACCTTGCTTTGGACACAAGGTTATAAGGAATTTCTACAGTTTTCTTTCGTGTTTTATCCATATACTCAATGGTCAAAACATCCTCTTCAAAACCTACCAAGTTCCCCTCAAAGACCTTTTGCTTTTCAACAGCCTTATACAAGCTGATATTGACATACTTGCCAACAGCTCCCTCGAGTGCTTCCTTGGTTTTCAAAGGTCTCTCCAAGCCAGGACTGGTAACTTCTAAAAAGTACTGTTCTGGAAATGGATCTGGTTTGATTTGATCCAATAGCGGGCTAATGATTTCTGTCAAATCCGCTGTATCATTCAGTGTGATCCCTTCTGGTTTGTCTACGAAAATGCTTAAGACGTAGTCACCACCCATTTTGCCATATTCAACATCGACCAATTCAAATGGTTCCTGGATGGCAGGCTGAATCACTTCTGTTACTAAATCAACAATCGTTGCGATGGTTGCCACCTCCTCATAGATAAGAGGCGAAGATATTTCCCCGCCTCTCCTTTTCTATTCATTTAAAGTATTATAACACGATTCCCCAATGATTGCAAGGAATATGCTAAAACTGTGCTTCTACACGGTAAATGACCTGGCCTTTACTTGAGAACTTTTTCTCATATTCCGTCATGACATTCCCCTCAAAATCACTATCATGAAGATCTAGCCAGACTCCCTTCAAAGTCATACCATACTGTGAAAAGCTCACCAAACTGTATTCAAACAGACCTCGATTATCTGTTTTAAAGTGAATCTCCCCATGTTCTGGAAGAATTTGCTTGAAGGTATCCAGGAAGGTCTTGTAAGTCAAGCGACGCTTCTCATGACGTTTCTTAGGCCAAGGATCTGAAAAATTCAGATAGAGTTGATCAATTTCCCCATCTTCAAAATAGTTGGTCAAGCTATCTCCGTCTACCCAAAGCAATTTAATGTTAGGAACATCAGCTTCTAAGACCTTATCTAAAGCATAACTCAAGACCGATTTTTGAATATCAATTCCGATGTAGTTGATCTCTGGATTGGCCTTGGCCATCCCAGTAATAAAGGCCCCTTTCCCGCTGCCCACTTCGATATGAATAGGATGGTCATTCCCAAAAATTTCATGCCACTTTCCCTTGGCATCTTCTGGATTTAGGACCACATATTGCGGATTCGCTTCTAATAATTCAGTCGCTCCCTTGCGATTTCTAACTCTCATATTTCCTTTCCATATTTCAACCGGAAATTGCGCAGAGCATAGATCTCGCGATTGACATTTTCTAAATCATTATTTTCATAGTATTTAGCAATTTGGCACAAGAAAGAGTATTGACCAAACCAATAGAGTTTATCAAATACTTTTTGATTGTACTTGTAGCCATAATAGCCTAACCAATCGCGCCAATTAGAATCTGGGATATAGTGACTCAAGATATGCGCCACATCCAACATCCGGTCTGTCAAACGAACAGAGTCCCAATCGACTAGATAAATCAAGCCGCTCTCTGTCTCAATCCAGTTACTATGACGAACATCTCCGTGGACGATCGTCGCATAATCCTCCCGAAAGGCAGGCACTGTCTTACGTAAATTCTTTACGACTGATTGGATATAGTGGTTCTGACGTAGGGCAATTGGCAACCGGTTACTCCAAGAATTGAGCAATTCTAATGGAGATTCCACAGGATAGCCAAGTTTTTTTAATTGAGTCATCAAAGGTCTAGAACGGTGCAATCTCGTTAAAATATTGACGACTTGTTTTTTCGACATCCCATTTGGCGTGAGAATTTCCCCATTCAACCATTCTTGGGCACTCATCACATTTCCATCTGGCAAGCGTCGACTCCATAACAATTGAGGAGCAATCTGTTCTTTTGCTAGACCCGCAAGGATTGGGGTCGTATTCATTTTTACAAAAACGCGCCCACCATCTGGGTAGGTCCCCATGTAGGCCTTCCCACTCTTCCCAGGAATTGGGGTGAGGCTTAGCTCTTTTTCATTCGAGTCCATCTTTTCCTCCGTAAAAAGTTTCCAATCTATTTTACTAATTTTAACGATTTTCGTCAACCAAGCGCACCATCTTAAATGGAAGATAGAGTAGGATTAAAGCAACTGTATAAGCCAGTAGACCTAACAACAGGACTTTATCTGAAATAAAGACCAGGCCAATTCCCCCTTCTATCACCGTTATCATCCCCATGACCAGCTGAATCGTTTTGTTCAACCCTGCCTTTTTACTACCCTGTTTCATCGGGAAAAGGAGGGTCAAGGGTTGGTAATCAAAAGCACTGTAAAGCCCCAGTAATTGAAAAATAACCAAGTAATTGAGCAAGGCTACAAGGGCAATCACTACGAGAGGTTGAGGAATAAAGATGATAGCGAGAATGGAAAGAGCCAAGAGTCGGAGAGTCATAGAGAAAAGATCTCCATTCCGTAGGAAGGAGCGCATATATAAGTGAAGCCACGTATTGCCATGTGTTTTGGGAAGAAGCCCTAAGAAACCATCCAAGTAAGCTCTTCTTTTAACACTGTTAGTAATACCTTTCACCGTTGTAAACAAGGCAAAGAAACGAAGAATCAATTGTTTCCTTGCATTCTCACGAGCAATGGCCAAGTTCCAATTCAAATTTCCATCCTGGTAGAAGCGCGCTTCCTTCCAGCTAAAAACAGCCCCTTTAGCCACTCCTAAGACAAGGATATAAGCTACAATAGCAAGTTTATCCAGCCCCGTTGCCAGAAGAAGAGGCACAAATAATAGAAGGACAAAACTTTGAATCAAAAACCAAAACACAAAAGACTTCTTGGCCTGCCCTTTGATATAACGTTTCACTTCCTCTTCCTTTACCAAAAGGAATAAAGCATCGGGCTTCTCTAAGTAGGTCGCAATAGAGCCTATCGGAACCAAGAGGAGCAAACCAATCATGAGACTCCAACGGATCAGGCTTGTATCTTTGGGTAGATCTTGCAAGAATTGACTGTATTGAACCGCCAAAAATCCTATAAAAATCAACATAAAGAGGACGAAATGATCATTGAGAACATAGCGGCTATATTTTACACATTGAGTTCGAAACGTTTGTTGCCGTTTTTTCATCAACTCTTTCATGCTGTTTCCTCTTCTGTCAAGGTCATGTAGATATCATTTAGACTTGCTTTCTCATCCCCAAAAGTTGAACGCAGCTCGTCCAAGGTCCCTTTTGCTCGGATCTGACCCTTATGGAGGATCACAAAACCATCACACATCTTTTCAGCCGAATCCAGAACGTGAGTACTCATCAAAATCGATTTTCCTTTTGCTTTCTCATCTGCCAATAACTGAATCAAATCTGCAATCGCAACAGGATCCAATCCCAAAAAGGGTTCATCGACAATATAAAGACTTGGATCCACTGCATAGGCGCAAATAATCATGACCTTTTGCTTCATCCCTTTTGAAAACTGGGTCGGGAACCAATCTAATTTTTCAGCCAAACGGAAGCGTTCCAACAAAGGCTGGACGCGTACCATGACCTGATCCATGTCTAAATCATAGGCCATAGCTACGGTCTCGATATGCTCTCTCAGGGTTAATTCTTCATATAGGCTAGGGGTTTCTGGAATATAGCCGATTTTTTTACGATAGTCAGTTGGAGCTTCTGGAAGACTCAAGCCGTCAATCCGTACTTCTCCAGCATAAGGATGCAGGAGACCAATAATTTCATTAATCGTGGTTGACTTCCCAGCTCCATTAAGTCCAATCAAACCAATCAGTTGGCCATCCGGAACTGAAAAACTCACCTCTTTCAGGACAGGGATGTTGACATAGCCCCCTGTCAACTTGTTGATTTCTAACATATTTTCTCCGATTTCTGGTATAATGTTCTTATATTATAACAAAATTTAGTCTAAATGAGGTGTATTTATGGTTGACGATTGTATTTTTTGTAAGATTATAGCTGGCGACATTCCTTCCTCCAAAGTCTATGAGGACGAGGAAGTCCTCGCATTTTTGGACATCTCTCAGGTTACACCAGGTCATACGTTAGTGGTTCCAAAAAAACACGCTCGCAACCTCTTAGAGATGGACGAAACCGCCACAGCTCAACTATTTGCACGTGTTTCTAAAGTTGCTAAAAAAGTAGAAGCTGCTACCCAAGCTAAGGGAATGAATATCATCAGCAACATGGAAGAAGTTTCTGGACAAACCGTTTTTCACACACATGTCCACATTATCCCTCGCTATTCTGATCAAGATGAGCTTGCCATTTCATTTACTGAACACGAGCCTAATTTTGAACAACTAGCAGTTCTCGCAGAAACCATCAAAAACAGTTAAAAAGGAGGCCATATGAAACTCAAAAATCTCTTTTGGTTTGCAACAGGAGCTAGCATTAGCTACCACCTAGTAAAAAACCGCAAAGAAATCAAAACAGAGGTGACTGAATCCAGCCAATTGATCAAGGGAATTCAAGATAACCTAGCAAAAATCCAACGCAATCTGGATATTATCCAATACCAAAAGACCAATCTTCAAGAATTGGTAACGGATTTCCAATACAAGACCAAACTATTTAGTCAACAAGCAACAGCCTCTCTAAAAGAAATTCAAGACATCTGGCAACCAAGTAAAAACGATTGAGAAAACTCAATCGTTTTTTTCTTATTCTGAAGGTACCGTAGGTGTCACACTGCTCGACTCTGTAGCTGCAGGTGCAACTGGTGTCACTGGTGCAACAGAACTTTGAGGCGTCACCACTCCCGTATCCTGGGTCGATGGTACAACTGGTAGTTGGTTAAACTCTTGGTAAACAGGTGCTTCCTCAGATGATGCCGCTGGCGTATCATTTTGAGAAGAAGTATTCTTCAACTCTTCATCTCCATCTAATAGGTAAGCATTGGTTTTCAATGTTTTAATTTCTTTCATCCCCAAAGCTTTGCGGATGATATTTTGAATTTTCAAGAGATGTTTTGAAGTGACAATCTGATAACTTCCGCCATCTGCTAAGGTGGCATCTTCTCCTTTCAGCTGGTACTGATGAATCGTTGAAAGAGCATCTTTATATCCTAGCAATTGAAGAAGACTATTACTGTCAAGCGCTATGTTGGTTTGCATATTGTCACTAACAGACTCAATGATTCCTTTGTAGTGACTCAAACTATTGAGGCTTAAAACTTTCTCAACAATCTTTTTGATCACTTCACGTTGGCGTTTTTGACGTCCGTAGTCTCCTTCTGGGTCTTGGTAGCGCATGCGTGAATAAACGAGAGCTTGGTCCCCATTAATCTCCTGACGTCCTGGTGCAATCTTAGCCGTATATTCTGGCTCATTTTCCTCGATCGAGATATCGAAGTCAAATGGATTGTTAACCGTGATACCACCAACCTTATCCACTAATTGAACCAATCCCTTCATATTGATCATGACATAGCGGTCAATATGGATATTCAAAAGATCTTGAATGGTCTTAATGGCTAACTTGGCACCGCCTTGAGCATAAGCCGAATTCAATTTTGCTTGGACCGTTTCGCCATCTGAAGTAATATTGGTTAGGATATCTCTTTCCAAACTCGTCATGGTTGTTTCTTTTGTTTGAGGATTAACAGTCACCAAAATCATGGTATCACTATTTCCGGCCCAAGGATCTTCCCGAGAACCGCTACCTGTATCAACCCCCATCAAAAGGATAGTCATCGGCTTGTTTTCTGCAATGACATTGGTCTCATTTCCAAAGCCCTTATAAGTCTTACTGAGAGTCCCAGTCGTTTGATTGAGGATAGTGAGGCCATAGGCCCCGATCCCAATCACTGTTACCGTCAATAAGCTCAAAAACATCAAAATAATTTTTTTTACCATGTAGACTCTCTCTCTAATCTATCAGTTTCCCCATAAGGTAAACATCTAAGAATTCTCCTTCAGCTGAACAAGCTCCACGAGCTTGGCAACCTTCGATCTCAAAACCTAACTTTTTATACAGGTGAACTGCTCGTTCATTGCACACTTGGACATTCAAGACTAGTTTCCTAAGAACACCGGTCGAGTGCGCCCACTCGATCCCTTCTTCCAACAAGATCTGTCCAAGCCCTTGATTCCAATAAGCTTTTTGAACCACAATAAAGACATCACCAATATGCCGAATGGACCGTTGAGAAGCTGCAGTGATATTTAACAAAGCTGCCAGTTCCTGATCTAGAAATAGCAAGAGGCAAATCCGATTTTCCGCCATCTCTTGCACCATTAGAAATTGCTCCATGTCTGCTGGAGACATGCCAATCCCAGCTTCATCTAGCGTCATGTAATCTGACTCTTTCCCAACTTGATTTAAGAAATCAACGACAAGAGCCGCGTCTGCACTGTCAGCTTGCCGAATTTCTAATGTTACTTCCTTTTCCTTAGTCATCCGTTTTTTCCACCTGCTCAAAGGATGCTAGTAAAGCTTCTGCACGCGCTCCATGAGCTTCAAAAGCCAACTCTCGCCCATCTTCTAATTTTCGGATAAAAATTTTTAGATAAGCATCCGAGAGACTGGGCTCAATCAGCTCTCCCCATTCAATAATGGTCGCCCCATCTCCAAATAGAAAATCATCTAAATCAATAGAATCTGGATCATTCCCAATCCGGTAAACATCCAAATGGTATAAAGGCAAGCGACCTTCGTATTCACGAACAATGGTATAGGTCGGGCTTTTAATCATCTGATCAATCCCTAACCCCTTTGCAATTCCTTTGGTAAAGGTCGTTTTTCCTGCTCCTAGATCACCTGATAAGATAATCACGTCTTGCTTTTCTAAGAGTTTTCCTAGCTGTTTTCCTAGAGCGATCAGCTCCGTTTCATTGTGACTAATCATTTTTCTATTATACCAAACTTTTTAAAAATCTGCTCTTTCTTTTAGAAATTGTTTGATTCAAGTTTGTTTTTGAGAAGAAGAAATCAAAGAAAACAGGAAACTCTCCGATTTATTCCCTCGATCCATCTAAAAAGGAATGGGAGACAACTCCCATTCCTTTTTGGCACTTTTCTGATACTTAATTCAAGGCCATGCTAACGTAGTTTAAAATAAAGAGAACATCTAGGATCCAAATCATGCTGTGCACTTCTTTGGCTTCTCCTTTAACCACTTTCACTAAGCTATAGGTGATAAATCCAGCAGCGATCCCTTGTGTAATCGAGTAGCTGAAGCCCATAAAGATAGAGGTGAAGAAGGCAGGAACTGCTTCTGACATATCTTCCCAATGGATATTTTTCAAGCCACTCAACATCATGATCCCAACAACAATCAAAATTGGAGCTGTAGCAGCGGTCGGTACAATCGCCAACAAAGGACTAAAGAGACTTGAAATAGCAAAACAGATTGCCACAACCAAGGCTGTCAAACCAGTGCGTCCACCAGCTCCAATACCGGCTGCAGATTCAACATAAGTCGTTACGTTTGAAGTTCCTGCAATAGCTCCGACTGAAGTCGCTACAAGGTCTGAATAGAGAGCCTTATCTAATTTCGCTGATTGATGGTTTTCCCCATTTGTCGCAACAATCCCAACTTTTTCACCCGTACCTATTAAAGTTCCAATTGTATCAAAAATATCCGTCAAGGAGAAGGCTAAAATTGCCATTAAGGTCTCAGGCAAACGAGACGTATTGGAAATCAAAGAACCCAATCCTTTTGATCCCAAAGCTTGACCAAAGATCGTGCCTAAATCATTAAAGGCAGCTCCTAGATGATTACTTGCAAAGTCAATTTTAGTGATATCAACCACATGGATGAGAATCCCAAGCACAGTCGTTGCTAAGATAGAAAGGATAATCCCTCCCTTAATCCCTTTGACAACAAAGAAAATAGTAATTGCAAGACCAACAAGAGCCAAGAGGACCGCCGGATTGTTAAAATCAACCAATCCAGGAACAGCAGATGCATTGGCTGAGATCGTTGCATTCGCCTTATCTGCTCCTTCCCCGACCACTGTATAAGTATGAGGGTCAATCGTGAATTTTAAAAATCCTGCATTCTTAATCCCAACATAGGCCAAGAAAATCCCGATCCCCGCTGAAATAGCAGAGCGAAGAGCAGTCGGAATCGATTCGATGATCATCTTCCGAACTTTTGTCAATGTGATAATCAATGAAATCACACCACAAATGAAGACCATTCCCAAAGCTTCCTGCCATGAGTATCCCATACCAAATACAACTGTAAAGGTAAAGAAGGCATTCAAGCCCATCCCAGGTGCTTGTGCATAAGGTAAATTGGCATAAAAAGCCATCATCAAGGTCCCGACAACGGATCCAATAATCGTTGCAAGGAAGACTCCTTGAGCTGGCATACCTGTTTGTGACAACATTTGAGGGTTTACGAAGAGGATATAACTCATCGCAAAAAAGGTTGTCAAACCAGCAAGAACCTCTGTTCGAACAGTGGTTCCATGTTCTGAAAGTTTAAAAAACTTATCCATTTCAGAATAAACTCCTTTTTCATCATTCTCGCTCCCAATCAATTTGCGAACGTTATTTCTATTTTACCAAAAGATCTTTCGCCTTTCAAGAAATCCTACTTCTCTTCTCGATTTTTGAGCGCTTTTCCGATTTTTCTGATATAATGGTCTCATTCTTCTCGAAAGGAACTGAAATATGCATAAAAAGATGATCGCTCTAGATCTAGACGGCACTCTCTTAAATTCCGAAAGCAAATTGAGCGACTTTACCATTGATACGATAAAAAAAATTAGTGCTCTCGGCCATAAAGTCATTATTACAACAGGCCGCCCCTACCGTATGGCGCACACCTATTACAAACAGCTAGAGCTAGATACTCCGATGATCAATTTTAACGGCTCCCTAACGCATCTCCCTGAGAAAAAATGGGCGGATGAACAATGTTTGACTTTAGATAAAAAATACCTGTTAGATATGGTCGCTAACCGAGACACCATCCAAGCGGACTTTATCGCTGGCGAATACCGCAATAAATTCTTTATTACCGATCCAAATGAGCACGTTGCAGATCCTAAACTATTCGGTATTGAATCTTTCCAACCAGAAAATCAATTCAATCCCAAACGGGTAACGAGCGACCCAAACTGTATCCTCTTTCAAACGAAAGCGGAAGACAAATATGCTCTGGCAGATGAAATGAATCGGCATTATGACTACAATCTGTCTATCAATACTTGGGGTGGTCCCTTAAATATTCTGGAATGCAATCCAAAAAATGTGACCAAAGCTTCTGCTCTGACCTACCTTCTGGATAAACTCAATATGGATCAGAAGGATTTGATTGCCTTTGGAGACGAGCACAACGATACCGACATGCTAGCTCTTGCTGGTCATGGATACGCTATGAAAAATGCCAGCTCCGTCCTTCTCCCATATGCAGACTCCATCACAGATTTCACCAATAACGAAGACGGTGTAGCGCGCCAACTCATTCAATTATTCTTATAATAGGAACAGACATGAGCTATCCCTCATGTCTTTTTCTATCCTAAATACTTAATCGGTTAATCAATACCCTCCTATTTTTACATTTTTTTCATTGCCTTGCCATCTAGTTTGTGATATTATTAACATAGTTATTAAAGAAGCGCTTTCAAAAAATGCTAAATCGCTTCTCGTTCACTTAAGGAGGAACAAAATGAAAGCTGTTGTTGTTAATCCAGAAGGTACTGGTGTTGAAATCGTTGCAAACAAAGACATGCGTCCACTGGAAACAGGGGAAGCACTTGTTCAAATCGAATACTGTGGTGTCTGCCACACTGACTTGCACGTTGCTCACGGAGACTTCGGTAAAGTTCCAGGCCGTGTTCTTGGACACGAAGGAATCGGTATTGTTAAAGAAGTTGCTCCAGATGTTAAGAGCCTAAAAGTTGGGGATCGTGTCAGTGTTGCATGGTTCTTCGAAGGATGTGGAACTTGTGAATACTGTACAACTGGTCGTGAAACCCTTTGCCGTACTGTAAAAAATGCTGGTTACTCTGTTGATGGAGGAATGGCTGAACAATGTATCGTTACTGCAGATTACGCAGTGAAGGTACCTGAAGGATTAGATCCAGCCCAAGCTTCTTCTATTACCTGTGCAGGTGTTACAACTTACAAAGCTATCAAAGAAGCCAAAGCTGAACCTGGACAATGGATTGTTATCTACGGAGCTGGTGGACTAGGAAACTTGGCTGTTCAATATGCCAAGAAAGTCTTCAACGCACATGTCATCGCTGTCGATATCAACAATGATAAACTAGAATTGGCAAAAGAAGTTGGTGCAGACTTTGTCATCAACGGTCGCGAAGTTGAAGATGTCCCAGGATTGATCAAAGAAAAAACAAATGGTGGAGCTCACTCTGCTGTCGTAACAGCTGTTTCTAAAGTGGCTTTCAACCAAGCAGTAGATTCTGTTCGTGCAGGTGGTCGCGTGATCGCAGTTGGTCTTCCTTCTGAAATGATGGACCTCAGCATTGTGAAAACTGTATTAGATGGTATCCAAGTCATTGGTTCTCTTGTAGGAACTCGTAAAGACTTGGAAGAAGCCTTCCAATTTGGTGCAGAAGGCTTGGTAGTCCCTGTCGTTCAAAAACGTCCAGTAGAAGATGCTGTCAAAGTCTTTGACGAAATGGAAGCCGGAACCATTCAAGGACGTATGGTGCTTGACTTTACAAACTAAACTACTAAACCTACAGGACTAGCCCAGTTGGGCTGGTCTTTTTTTGAGTACTCTCAATCACTCTAATTTACAATTTGTTATATATTTATTTTTGTTTTTGGGAATATTGCTTGATTGTCGGAATTTTTTCATTAAGAAAAAAATCCTATAAAACATATCTATCATTGATTTTTTTAAGCATCAACAAGTAATAAAAAAGATCTATCCAAAAACATTCTTTTTCTATCCAACTATAATTTAATATAATAAATTGATATTTTTACATCGAGATTTTGATAGAAAAATTGACTTAAGTGTGGAAACGATTTATAATAAAGTAGCTTAAAGTTTTCTTAAACTGAAAGTCAAACAAATTTTATAAGGAGGAATGTCAATAATGAGTATTGGTATCATTATTGCTAGCCACGGTGAATTTGCAGCTGGAATCCACCAATCCGGCTCGATGATCTTTGGGGATCAAGAGAAAGTTCAAGTGGTTACGTTCATGCCAAGCGAAGGCCCGGATGATCTCTATGCTAAATTTAATGCAGCTGTTGCCGCATTTGATGCAGAAGATGAAGTTTTGGTTTTGGCTGACCTTTGGAGTGGTTCTCCATTTAACCAAGCAAGTCGCGTCATGGGAGAAAATCCAGATCGTAAATTTGCGATCATCACAGGATTGAACCTTCCGATGTTGATTCAAGCTTATACAGAGCGTTTGATGGATGCAAATGCCGGCGTTGATAAAGTCGCTGCAAACATCATCAAGGAAGCTAAAGACGGTGTCAAAGCCCTTCCAGAAGAATTGAATCCTGTCGAAGAAGCTAGTTCAGCCGCTGCTGCTCCTGTAGCCCAAGCTGCGATTCCAGAAGGAACGGTTATCGGAGATGGAAAACTCAAGATTAACCTTGCCCGCTTAGATACACGTCTTCTTCATGGACAAGTCGCAACTGCTTGGACACCTGATTCAAAAGCCGATCGGATCATTGTTGCTTCAGATTCTGTTGCCAAAGATGAACTCCGTAAGGAATTGATCAAACAAGCGGCACCAAATGGTGTGAAAGCAAACGTTGTCCCAATTCAAAAATTGATCGACGTTGCAAAAGATCCACGTTTTGGAAATACCCATGCTTTGATCTTATTTGAAACACCCCAAGATGCTCTTCGCGCCATCGAAGGTGGTGTTCCGATTAAAACCTTGAACGTTGGTTCAATGGCCCACTCAACTGGTAAAACCATGGTGAACAATGTGTTGTCAATGGATAAAGATGACGTGGCTACATTTGAAAAAATGCGTGATCTTGGAGTAGAATTTGACGTCCGTAAAGTGCCAAATGACTCTAAGAAAGATTTGTTTGACTTAATTAACAAAGCTAACGTTCAATAATCGATTACTTACGAAAGGATTTTAAACATGTCTATTATTTCTATGGTATTAGTGGTCGTTGTTGCCTTCTTAGCAGGTCTTGAAGGTATCCTTGACCAATTCCAATTCCACCAACCCCTTGTTGCTTGTACCTTAATCGGTTTGGTAACAGGTAATTTGACTGCTGGCATTATGCTTGGTGGTTCACTTCAATTTATTGCACTTGGCTGGGCAAACATTGGTGCCGCAGTTGCACCCGATGCTGCCCTTGCATCTGTCGCTGCTGCCATCATCATGGTACTTGGGGGAGACTTCAGTACAAAAGGAATCGCTGTCGCTCAAGGTGTCGCTATTCCACTTGCAGTTGCTGGTCTTTTCTTGACCATGATCGTCCGTACCCTTTCCGTTGGTTTGGTTCACACTGCCGACGCTGCTGCTAGAAAAGGGGATATCAAAGGTGTAGAACGCGCTCACTTTGTGGCCCTTCTTCTTCAAGGTCTTCGTATCGCCATTCCTGCAGCCCTCTTGTTGATGATTCCTGCTGAAACTGTCAAAACTGCTCTTGAACAAATGCCAAAATGGCTCTCTGATGGAATGCAAATCGGTGGTGGTATGGTTGTAGCCGTTGGTTATGCCATGGTTATCAACATGATGGCGAGCCGTGAAGTATGGCCATTCTTTGCCATCGGTTTTGCTCTTGCAGCTGTTAGCCAATTGACCTTGATCGCCCTTGGAGCAATTGGTGTTGCCCTTGCCTTGATCTACCTTACTCTTTCTAAGAAAGGTGGCAATGGAGGTGGCGGAGCCGCTACTTCTAACGATCCAATTGGCGACATTCTCGAAGACTATTAAGAAAGGTGTGACACTATCATGACTGAAAAATTACAATTATCTAAATCAGATCGTCAAAAAGTTTGGTGGCGTTCAACCTTCTTGCAAGGTTCTTGGAACTATGAACGGATGCAAAACTTGGGTTGGGCATACTCATTGATCCCAGCTATCAAAAAACTCTACACAAAGAAAGAAGACCAAGCGGCTGCTCTTGAGCGTCACATGGAATTCTTTAACACTCACCCATACGTTGCCGCTCCTATCATCGGGGTAACGCTTGCTCTTGAAGAAGAAAGAGCAAACGGTGCCGCTATTGACGATGCTGCCATCCAAGGGGTTAAAATTGGTATGATGGGTCCTTTGGCGGGTATCGGAGATCCAGTCTTCTGGTTCACTGTCCGTCCAATTCTTGGGGCTCTTGGTGCATCACTTGCTGCGTCTGGTAATATCCTTGGTCCACTCATCTTCTTTATCGCATGGAATGCGATTCGTATGGCCTTCTTGTGGTACACGCAAGAACTTGGCTACAAAGCAGGTTCTGAAATTACCAAAGATATGTCTGGTGGGATCTTGCAAGATATCACTAAAGGGGCTTCTATCCTTGGGATGTTCATCCTCGCTGTCTTGGTAGAACGTTGGGTATCTATTAAATTCATCTTTAATGTTTCTTCTGTCAAATTAGACGACAAAGCTTATATCCACTGGGATAAACTTCCTGAAGGATACAAGGGTATCCAAGAAGCCTTCGCTCAAGTTGGCTCAGGTCTCTCTCAAACACCTGAAAAAGTTACGACTTTCCAACAAAACTTGGATTCTTTGATTCCTGGTTTGATGGGATTACTTCTTACTTTTGCTTGTATGTGGTTGTTGAAGAAAAAAGTATCTCCAATCACTATCATCATCGCTCTCTTTGTAATCGGTGTATTAGCACACGTTGCTGGCTTGATGTAAGCAAAGATCAACTAAAAAGAAGGTTTCGGCCTTCTTTTTATTATGATATAATGGAGTGAATAGCAATACAGGAGGATCTCATGGCTCAATCATTGAATAAAACCGTTGAATTCCATACTACAGGGGTTTCTTACCTTGGAGTGGGGGGAAAGGTTGGAAAAATCCTAGTCGGGAATGCCGCTTTTGAATTTTATGCGGATGCAAATGTAGAAGACTACATCCAAATTCCCTGGCAAGAAATCGAGCGAATCGGAGCCAATGTATCCGGACGTAAAATTAGCCGCCATTTTGAAATCTATACCAGAGAATCAAAATTTCTCTTTGCTTCAAAAGACTCTGGAAAAATTTTAAAGATTGCTCGGGAACATCTAGGAAATGATAAAATTGTCAAACTTCCTACGTTGATCCAAATCATCACGGCTAAAATTAAAAATCTATTTGCAAAATAGGATCTTTTCTTGTATAATAGACGCAAACGGATAAGTAAGTTAAGAGGTTCTTTCAGAAAGTCTGCGGTTGCTGCGAGCAGATAGAAATCTTAATTGAAATTCTACCGTTTCTTTAAAATACAATATCGAATCAAGTGCACACCTGTGAAGTTGGATGGAACCGTGGCTATGCCACTCCAACACTCTAACAGGTGTGTTTTTTGTTAAAGGAGAAGCTATGTTAGATATTAAACGAATTCGTACAGACTTTGATGCGGTTGCTAAAAAATTGGCAACACGTGGCGTAGATGCAGCTATTTTGAATGAAATGAAAGAAATCGATGCCAAACGTCGAGATATCTTAGTCAAAGTAGAAAATCTCAAAGCAGAGCGTAACACTGTATCTGCTGAAATCGCACAAGCTAAACGCAACAAGGAAAATGCAGATGATAAGATTGCTGCCATGCAAACCCTCTCTGCAGAAGTCAAAGCATTGGATACAGAATTGGCTGAAATCGATGCCAAATTAACTGAATTCACTACTACCCTTCCAAACATCCCTGCTGATAGTGTCCCTGTTGGAGCGGATGAGGATGACAACGTTGAGGTTCGTCGTTGGGGAACACCTCGTGAATTTGGCTTCGAACCAAAAGCACACTGGGATTTAGGAGAAGGCCTTGATATCCTTGACTGGGAACGCGGGGCTAAAGTTACTGGTGCTCGTTTCCTCTTCTACAAAGGTCTTGGAGCTCGCTTAGAACGCGCTATCTACAACTTCATGTTGGACGAACATGGCAAGGAAGGCTACACTGAAGTCATCACACCCTACATGGTCAACCATGATTCTATGTTTGGTACTGGACAATATCCAAAATTCAAGGAAGATACTTTTGAACTTAGCGATACTAATTATGTCCTCATTCCAACTGCTGAAGTTCCTTTGACAAACTACTACCGCGATGAAATTCTTGATGGGAAAGACCTTCCAATCTACTTCACCGCTATGAGTCCATCATTCCGTTCAGAAGCTGGTTCAGCTGGTCGTGATACTCGTGGATTGATCCGTTTGCACCAATTCCATAAGGTTGAAATGGTGAAATTTGCCAAACCAGAAGATTCATATGGTGAATTGGAAAAAATGGTTGTCAATGCTGAAAATATCCTTCAAAAACTGAACCTTCCATACCGTGTAGTAGCTCTCTCAACGGGAGACATGGGCTTCTCAGCTGCCAAGACTTACGACTTAGAAGTATGGATTCCAGCGCAAAACACCTACCGTGAAATCTCAAGCTGTTCCAATACAGAAGATTTCCAAGCTCGCCGTGCGCAAATCCGCTACCGTGATGAAGCAGATGGCAAGGTAAAACTCCTTCACACTTTGAACGGTTCTGGGTTGGCTGTCGGACGTACCGTTGCTGCTATTCTTGAAAACTATCAAAACGAAGACGGTTCTGTGACCATTCCAGAAGTCCTTCGCCCATACATGGGTGGCGCAGAAGTCATCGCACCAAAATAAAGTTTAAAAAAACTGAGTCTTGCAAATTGCAAGCTCAGTTTTTTAATATTTACGAAAACGTTGGTAGCGTTGCTCCAAAAGATCTTCGAGAGGCAAGGCTTGTAAAACCTTTAACTCTTCCTGTAATTCCTTCTTCACTTGAGCCAGTAGTTCTCCATTTGAAAATCCATGCTCGGGAATCACCTTATCGACAATTTCCATATTTAACAATTCGTGAGAAGTAATCTTCATCAACTCTGCTGCTTCCATGGCACGACTTCCATCTTTCCAAAGAATAGAGGCGAAACCTTCTGGACTCAAGACTGCATAGATAGAGTTCTCAAGCATCCAAACCTTATCTGCTACAGCAAGAGCCAAGGCACCACCAGAACCACCTTCTCCGATGATAATCGCGATAATCGGCACTTTTAAATCACTCATTTCCATAAGGTTACGGGCAATGGCTTCACCTTGTCCTCGTTCTTCAGCACCAACACCAGGATAAGCACCCGCTGTATTGATAAAGGTCACAACTGGACGGCCAAATTTCTCTGCTTGCTTCATGAGGCGCAAAGCTTTTCGATAGCCTTCTGGATGTGGTTGTCCAAAATTACGTTTTAGATTATCCTGAAGATTTTTTCCTTTTTGGATCCCAACGACTGTAACCGTTTGATCGCCTAAGCGTCCAATCCCACCAATCACCGCACCATCATCACGGAAGTTTCGATCTCCATGCAATTCGATAAAATCATCAAAAATTCCTTGAGCAAAATCAAGAGCAGTCAATCTTCCTTGGTCACGTGCTTCTTTAATAATCTGTGTTATTTTACTCATGTTTACCTCCATGAAGGGCCAATAATTGTCCAACTGTTGCTCGGATTTGGCTTCTCTCCACGATCAAGTCTACAAATCCATGTTCTTGTAGAAATTCTGCTTTTTGGAAATCATCTGGCAATTTTTCACGCACAGTTGATTCGATCACGCGACGACCGGCAAACCCGACCAAGGCCTGACTCTCTGCCATGATAATATCACCTTCCATAGCAAATGAGGCTGTCACCCCACCAGTTGTCGGATCTGTCAATACCGTCAAATAGAATAATTTTTCTTTGGAATGGCGTTGAACAGCCGCAGAAATTTTTGCCATTTGCATCAAACTCACGATTCCTTCTTGCATCCGAGCACCACCGGAAGCGGTAAAAAGAACAACTGGCAATTTTTCTTTTGTCGCAAATTCAAATAAACGAGTAATTTTTTCGCCTACTACAGAACCCATTGAAGCCATGATAAAGTTGGAATCCATGATCCCAAGCGCAACTTTTTGACCTTTAATCAAGGCAGTTCCAGTCAGGACAGCTTCATCCAGTCCTGTCATTTCCCGCACTGCTGCTAGTTTCTTCTTATAATTTGGGAAATTCAAAGGATCTGTCGTTTCGATTCCTGTAAACATTTCTTCAAAGCTAGCTGGATCCACTGTCAGCGCCAAGCGTTCTTTAGCAGAAATACGGAAGGTATAGCCACAATTCGGGCAGACACGCTCACTACCTAAATCCTTTTGGTAAATGGTATGTTTACAACCTGGGCATTGTGAAAATAGTTCATCAGGAACTTCAGGTTTTGGCTGAGGCTCCTTCCAGGCTGACCTATTCGGATTGATCCGAATATATTTATCTTTTTTAGAAAATAATGCCATTACTTACTCCTTATAATATGCTACAGTATCTGCAGCATTACTATAAAAGCCTGAAACTGTGAAGATGATGTTCATACTTCCCTCACAACTCCAGGCTTTTTCATCATTCCTTATTATAATTTGGAAGGAATTGTTCCATCAAAAATGCAGTGTCGTAATCACCAGCGATCACATGCGAATCTGAGATCAAATCCAACTGGAAACTACTATTGGTGGTGACACCATCGATTTCCAACTCATAAAGAGCACGCTGCATTTTCATCAGTGCATCAAAGCGATTTTCCCCATGGACAATGATCTTGGCAATCATACTATCATAGTATGGCGGAATCGTATAACCAGGATACACAGCAGAATCCACACGCAAGCCAACCCCACCACTTGGAAGATAGAGATTAGTGATCTTACCTGGGCTTGGTGCAAAGTTGAAGGAAGGATTTTCCGCATTGATCCGGCATTCAATCGCATGGCCTTTAATGACAATATCCTCTTGAGTAACGGATAATTCTTGGCCAGCTGCGATTTTAATCTGTTCCTTAACGATATCAACTCCTGTTACAAATTCTGTGACAGGATGCTCCACTTGCACACGGGTATTCATTTCCATAAAGTAGAACTCACCCTTGCCTTCATCATACAAGAATTCAATCGTTCCAGCATTCTCATACCCAACTGATTCAGCAGCCCGAACAGCAGCAGAACCAATTTGATTACGAAGAGTTTTTCCGATAGCAATTGAAGGGGATTCTTCTAGAACTTTTTGATTGTTCCGTTGAAGAGAGCAATCGCGTTCACCTAAGTGAATGACATGTCCATGCTGATCCGCTAAAATCTGTACTTCAATGTGGCGTGCCGGATAAATCACCCGCTCCATATACATGGCACCATTCCCAAAAGCAGCTTGAGCTTCTGAGGAAGCAGATTCAAAAGCAGCAACCAAATCTTCTGGTTTTTCAACCTTCCGAATTCCCTTACCACCGCCTCCTGCAGATGCTTTCAACATCACAGGGTAACCAATACGTTCTGCAATCTCGAGGGCTTCTTCAGCAGTATACACTTCACCATCTGATCCAGGAATAACAGGCACTCCTGCTTTGATCATCTGTTTACGAGCATTAATCTTATCCCCCATCAAATCCATGACTTTAGCAGAAGGACCAATAAATTTAATGCCCACTTCCTCACACATGGTCGCAAATTTTGAGTTTTCACTTAAAAATCCAAAACCAGGATGGATAGCTTCTGCTCCTGTTAGAACAGCTGCAGACAAGACAGCACTCATATTCAAATAAGATTCTGTTGATTTAGCAGGGCCAATACAGACTGCTTCATCCGCTAGTAAGGTATGCAAGGCTTCTTTATCAGCAGTAGAATACACCGCAACCGTCTCGATGCCAAGTTCACGAGCCGCACGAATAATGCGCACTGCAATCTCACCACGATTGGCGATTAAGATCTTACGAAACATAGATAGGCCTTTCTTAATTTCCAATTACAAAAGTAAGCGTTCCTGAAGCTGCAAGCTTACCGTCTACCTCTGCTTTCGCTTCAACAACAGCAATTGTTCCACGACGTTTGACAAAAGTAGCTGTCATCACCAGTTGATCTCCTGGAACGACTTGTTTTTTAAACTTCACCTTGTCCATCCCTGCATAAAAGACTAATTTCCCTTTATTTTCAGGTTTTGACAACTCTAGTACACCTGCTGTTTGTGCCAAAGCTTCCATGATGAGAACACCTGGCATAACAGGATATTGTGGAAAATGTCCATTAAAAAATGGTTCATTAATTGTCACGTTTTTAATGGCAACAATCGTATCTTCACTTGTTTCTAAAACGCGATCCACCAAAAGCATTGGGTAACGATGCGGCAAAGCCTCACGAATAGCATTAATATCAATTGTCATTTGATTCGAACCAATCCTTTTCCAAATTCAACCATTTCTTCATTCGTTACCAAAATTTCAGTGACTACCCCATCTTTTGGTGCTGGGACTTCATTCATCACTTTCATGGCTTCGATAATCAAGAGTGTTTGACCCTTAGTGACCTTATCTCCTACAGATACAAAGGCTGGTTTATCCGGAGCTGGCGACAAGTAAGCCACCCCAACCAATGGACTTTCAACCACATCACCTTCTGCAGCCTGAGCTGGAGCAGCAACTGGTTCAGCCGCTACAGCTGGAGTTGCTGGTGCTTCAACAACAGGGGCTACTACAGGAGTTTGAGGAGCTGCTACCACTTCAACTGCAGGAGCAACCGGTGTAGCCGCAACTGAACTCGTTTGGTTTTTACTCAAATTCAATTCTTCGCCATTATTTTTATATGAGAATTCACGCAAAGTTGACGCATCAAATTGAGCCAACAAATCTTTGATTTCAGAAATATTCATGAATTAACCCTCCCAACGTTTAAAGGCCAGAACAGCATTGTGTCCTCCAAAACCAAAGGTATTTGAGATAGCGTACTGAATATCCGCTTCTTGACCTTCACCATAAACAACGTTTGCTTCGATATAGTCAGACAATTCTTTAGTACCAGCAGTTTTTGGTACAAAGCTGTGACGAATCGCTTCGATGGTAGCAATCGCTTCAACCGCACCAGCAGCACCAAGCAAGTGTCCTGTAAATGATTTCGTAGATGATACAGGAACTTCTTTACCAAGTACAGAAACAATAGCTCCGCTTTCACCTTTCTCATTGGCAGGTGTAGATGTACCATGCGCATTGACATAATCGACATCTTCAGGTTTGATACCAGCTTCATTAATAGCCAATTTAATTGCTTTAGCAGCACCTGAACCATCTGGTGTTGGTGTTGTCATATGGTAAGCATCACAGTTTGAACCGTAACCAACAATTTCAGCCAAAATATTAGCACCACGTTTTTGGGCATGTTCCAAACTTTCGATGACAAGAACCCCTGCACCTTCACCCATCACAAAACCATTACGGTCTTTGTCAAATGGGATAGATGAACGTTCTGGGTCTTCTGTTGTTGAAAGGGCCGTAAGAGCATTGAAACCACCGATACCAATCTTAGTAATCGAAGCTTCAGCACCACCTGCCAAAACAACATCATGCATACCAAATTTAATTTCACGGAAAGCTTCACCAATGGCATCGTTGGCAGAAGCACAAGCTGTTGTCACGGATTTACATACCCCTTGAGCCCCAATCTTAAGTGCGATGTTTCCAGCCCCCATGTTTGAAAGAGCTTTTGGAATAAACATTGGTTGGATTCTCTTCATCCCACGTTCATGCATCCGGATAATTTGATCTTCCAATTCTTGCAAACCACCGATACCAGATGATACAATCACACCAACACGATCGCGATCTTCTTCTTCCATGTTCAAGCCTGAATTTTCAATAGCTTCCATTGCAGCATAGATTGCATACAATGAGTAAGTATCCATACGATTTTGATCTTTTTTTACGAAATATTTATCGAATGGGAAATCTTGAATTTCACCAGCATTAAAGACTGGAATTTCAGAAGCATCAAATTTTGTAATGGGCTTGATTCCAATTTTTCCTTCATGAAGGCTATTCCAGAACTCCTCTGGTGTATTTCCGATTGGTGAGGTTACACCGTAACCTGTAACAACAACACGATTTGTAGACATATATATTCTCCTTTTGTCGGATGGATATTTAAGTAAGTGATTTTCGATCAGTGAGCATTCATTATTGCATAGTCATGCCGCCATCAATGGCAATTGTTTGACCAGTTAAATATTCTTGACCTGCTAAGAAAGCCGCAACTTCTGCCACTTCTTCAGCTTGACCAATTCGTTTCATTGGCACTTGAGCTAGCATGGCATCTTTCATTTTCTCTGGAATAGCATCAGTCATATCTGATTCAATGAAACCAGGTGCAATGGCATTCACACGAACGCCACGAGCCGCAACTTCACGCGCTACTGATTTAGTGAAACCAATCAAACCAGCTTTTGAAGCCGCATAGTTAGCTTGACCGATATTCCCCATTAGACCAACAACAGAGGACATGTTGATAATGGCCCCTTGACGAGCTTTAGACATCGGTTTTAAGACAGCTTGAGTCATATTAAAGGCACCTGTCAAGTTGATTTTCAAGACCCGTTCAAAATCTTCTTCAGTCATTTTCAACATCAACTTGTCGTTTGTGATGCCAGCGTTATTGACCAAAACATCAACACTTCCAAGCTTTTCAATTGCTTCAGCCACCATACGTTGCGCATCTTCGCCATTAGAAATATCCCCAGAAATACCAACAACAGTCACACCATAGTCAGCAAACTGTGCAAGCAAGTCCTCAGAAATTTCAGAACGTCCATTTAGGACAACATTGGCACCGAGACTCGCAAATTTATGAGCCACAGCCAATCCAATTCCGCGTGTTGAACCTGTTACAAAAACATTTTTATTTTTAAGTTCCATCTTTACCTCGTTTTAAGCATTCAGAAGTGCATCTAGACTAGCCTGATCTTCGACGTTATGAGTTGGAAGAGTTTTATCAATTTTCTTCAAGAATCCTGACAAGACTTTTCCAGGTCCAATTTCGATGACCTCATCTACACCAAATTCTTGAATCGTAGCAATTGAATCATAGAAACGAACCGGTTCTTTTACTTGACGGGCCAAAAGTGCTTTCACATCTTCTGACTTCATGATAGTAGCTTCTGTATTCCCAACTAAAGGAAGATCAAAATCATTAAATGATACTTTTTCTAGTTCAGCCGCCAATTTTTGACTAGCAGATTCCAGTAAGGCTGTGTGGAATGGACCTGACACATTCAAAGGGATCAAGCGTTTGGCACCTGCTTCCTGCAATAGTTCCACAGCATAGTCCACAGCCGCAACCTCACCACCAATCACAATTTGTGCTGGCGTATTGTAGTTAGCTGGTGTTACTACACCCTTTTCGGATGCTTGTTGACAAATCTCCTCGATCAAACTTGGGTCTGTATTCATAACAGCAACCATTTTCCCACTTCCAGCGGGAGCTGCCGTTTCCATGAATTCACCTCGTTTCGCAACCAAAGCTACTGCATCTTCAAACGAAAGAGCTCCAGCCGCAACCAGGGCAGAGTATTCCCCCAAAGAAAGGCCGGCAACAATATCAGGAGTGATACCATTTTCTACTAAGAGACGATAAATGGCTACTGACGTTGTCAAAATAGCTGGTTGAGTATAGCGTGTCTGATTCAGTTTTTCTTCGTTAGAATCAATCAATTCACGCAAATCATAGCCTAGAATACGACTAGCCGTATCAAATGTCTCTTTAACAACGGGATAAGCCGCATACAAATCGCTCGCCATGCCCAATTTCTGAGCCCCTTGACCAGCAAATAAGAACGCACGTTTTGTCACTATCCTAATCCTTTCGACGTTTTTAGACGTTTACATCTGCCCAACGAGCAGCTTCTTCTTTAATCACCTTGGCAGCACCTGTGTAAAGGTCTTCCAAGATTTCTGCACATGTTTCTTCTTTACGAACAAGACCTGCAATTTGTCCAGCCATAACTGAACCATATTCCACATCTCCATCAACAACAGCGTTACGAAGGGCACCTGCACCAAGCTCTTCAATTTCCTCTTGAGTCTTCTTACCAGCCAAGAAATCTTTTTCAGCTTGGTTATATTCTGTAGCCAATTTATTCTTAATCGCACGAACTGGGTGTCCAACAACTGAGGCTGAAATAACAGTATCAATATCTTTAGCCTTCAAAATCTTATCTTTGAAGTTTTGGTGTGCATTAGATTCCTTAGCAACAGCGAAACGAGTACCAACCTGAACAGCTTCTGCTCCAAGCATAAGAACAGCAGCCATACCACGTCCATCTGCAACACCACCAGCACCAATAACTGGGATAGATACCGCATCCGCAACCTGGCGAACAAGTGCCATGGTTGTCAATTTACCAATGTGACCACCAGCTTCCATACCTTCTGCGACAACAGCATCAGCTCCAAGTTTTTCCATACGTTTAGCAAGTGCTACCGATGGAATAACTGGGATTACTGTAATTCCAGCTTCGTGGAAACGCTCCATATATTTACCTGGGTTTCCGGCACCTGTTGTAACAACCTTAACACCCTCTTCGATAACGAGGTCGACGATGTCATCTGCAAATGGTGACAAAAGCATGATATTAACACCGAATGGTTTGTCAGTGATTTGTTTTACTCTATCAATATTAGCTTTTACCACTTCTTTAGGGGCATTACCACCACCAATAATTCCGAGTCCACCAGCATTTGAAACGGCTCCAGCCAAGTCTCCATCAGCAACCCAGGCCATACCACCTTGGAAGATTGGATATTTAATATTCAATAGTTCAGTAATTCGTGTTTGCATTATACCTACCTCTTTTTTCACTTAAGTAATAGTTTGAGTTTAAAAGATTGTTTCTTTGAGCCTCAAACTATTACCTAAATAAGAGAGAATATCTTTCGATACTCTCATCTATCATTATTTTGTTTTTTCTTCTACGTAAGCGACAAGGTCACCAACTGTAGACAATCCTTCTTCAGTTTCGATTTGGATGTCAAAAGCATCTTCAATTTCAGAGATCACTTGGAACAAATCCAACGAATCTGCTTCTAAATCTTCAAATGTAGATTCAAGAGTTACTTCTGATGGTTCTTTACCAAGTTCTTCAACGATAATTTCTTGTACTTTTTCAAATACTGCCATGATAGGCCTCCTTAAAAAATAATATATAAATTTTTAAAATGTGTTTCCACATGTTTAACTAGATTGTAACAAGAAGTGTGCCCCATGTCAAACCTCCACCGAATCCTGTCAGAAGAATTTTTTGACTTCCATCCATCTTGATTCGATGATTCTCGACACACTCCGATAATAGAATGGGGATACTAGCAGCACTAGTGTTCCCATATTCCATCATATTTGCTGGGATTTTCTCTCTAGAGACACCCAGCTTCTTTGACATCTTATCTAACATTCGGTCATTCGCCTGGTGTAACAGAAAATAGTCAATCTCTTCTGCTTCCATTGAGGCGTCTGCTATTATTTTTTGAATACTTTTCGTGACATCACGAATGGCAAAATCAAAAACTGCCCGTCCGTCCATGGTCAGATATCTTCGATCAGAAACTTCATCTGAATAAGGAGAAGACAAACCCAAATAGCAAGACTCCAGACTAGCACCTCGGCTACCATCCGTAAAAAGATTTTCAGCCAAAAACGATTTTTGATCACTCGCTTCAAGCAAGACACCACCAGCTCCATCTCCAAAAAGGACTGAAGTAGAACGGTCTGACCAGTCTAATACTTTTGAAAGCGTCTCACTACCGATCACAATTCCTCTCCGGTACATACCTGAAGAAATGTATTTTTCAGCAGTGGCTAATGCAAATACAAATCCGCTACATGCTGCAGTCAGATCAAATCCAAAAGCTCGAGTAGCTCCAATATTAGCTTGTACCCGGGCTGCAGTTGATGGCATTAAGCTGTCTGGAGTAATCGTAGCCACAAGGATGAAATCAATTTTCTCAGCGTCTAAGTTTGCTTTTGCTAATAATCTTTGTGCAACGACTGTTGCTAGATCACTTGTCGTCTCATCTTTTGAAATGTGACGCCGAAGGATACCTGTCCGACTACTGATCCATTCATCACTTGTATCCATGATCTCAGCCAAATCATCATTTGATACGACTTGGTCAGGTGCATAATGAGCAACTTGACTAATTTTAGCAAAGACCATTATTTAATTTCCTCCAAGAAACGATACAGATTTTGCAATCCTTTTTGCATCACTTTCTTCTCTTCGGGACTCATATCTCCAATAATCTGGTTGACCATCCGTTTATGGAATTGCTGATGAAGACGATAAAGTAGACGACCGTTCTTCGTTAAACTCAAGTGTACAACCCGGCGATCAACTTCCGATCTTCTTCTTTCGATATACCCTTTGCGCTCAAGATTATTCAAACTTGTCGTGACAGTCCCCAAAGTCACCATCAACTCCCGTGAAATATCACTCGGGGTTGCATTCGGTGTCGAACCAATCACATCGATCGTATGCATTTCTTTAATAGAAACATCTTTGAATCGACTTGCTCTTAGACTCGACTCCTCAATAACCAAAACATTATTAAAGATGGATGTTAAATAGTCGTTAACTAATTGGTAATTCAAAACTCCACCTCCTAATTTTACTTTGATAGTCAAATTTTATCAAAAATGAAAATAATTTGCAAGCATTTTTTCACAAAACATAGAAAAAATACAAATTTATTTTCCTTTAAATTGTGGCCGACGTTTCTCGGAGTAGGCAATAACCCCTTCCTTGAAATCTTCTGTAAATGCTAGTTTCTTTTGCAAATCCAATTCAAGACCCGCATATTGGTCCCATTCTTTCAAGAACGCTTCCCAAACCATTTCTTTCATGGCAGCATAAGAATTTGAAGATCCTCTTCTTAATTTTTTAAGCAATTGCTCAACCGTTTTATCGAGTTTTTCAGATTCACAAACACGATAAGCTAGGCCATAATCAAATGCCTTTTCAGCAGTCAAAGCTTCACCCGTCATTACTAAATGAGTAGCCCGAGACATGCCAATGGCTTTTCCTAACAAGAACAACCCACCTGCATCTGGTGCTAAACCAACGCCAACAAAGGCTTGGATAAATTTAGTACGATCACTAATAATACAAAAATCAACAGCTACTGCAATGTTGGCTGCTGCTCCTGCGACCGCTCCATCTGCCACCATAATAACCGGTTTTGGTAATTGCTTAATTTTCTTTGAAATCGTATTAACTAATTCAGCAATTAAAACAAGAGACTCGATGTCATCCGCATCGACTGCGCGTTTCATTTCGCTCAAATCTCCACCAACTGAAAAGATTTTCCCTTCTGCTGATAGAATAATGAATTTTACTTCCTCATTTTTTTCTGCATCTTCCAGGGCAGCTAAAATTTCCTGACACATTGGAATGTTAAAACCATTGGATACTTCAGGACGATTTAAAGAGATTGTCGCGAGGTCGTTTTCGACAGAATACAAAATTGTTTCAAACATCACAGACTCCTTTTGTTTAAATATAAAATATTTTGACATTAAAACTTTTGAATTATAACATATCATACCACAAAAAAGTAAAATAGTAAAATATATCTATAAGATGTAACAAAATTGTAAAATTTGAATAATTACAATTTCTCCCCTCTACAGAATCAATTATTTTATGCCCTATTTGTAAATACATTGTATCAATAACTGAACTTTGGTATAATGTATTAATGAAACTATTAAGGAGAAAATATGAAAGTAACTAAATTCGGTGGAAGTTCTCTAGCATCAGCTTCTCAATTAAAAAAAGTACTTAATATCATTAAAGATGATCCAGAAAGAAGATTTGTAGTTGTATCAGCTCCAGGAAAACGCAACGCTGAAGACACAAAAGTAACAGATGCTCTGATCCGGTATTATAAAGAATTTACTTCAGATAAGGATGTCACACAAACACAACAGTGGATTATTGAACGTTATCGTGCCATTACAGAAGAATTGGGTCTCAAAGATTCTATTATTCAGGAAATTGCTGAAGATATCTATGATCTGACAAATTTGCCTAAAAAAGGAAATCCATTTACATACGATGCATTCTTAGCAGCAGGTGAAAATAACAATGCTAAACTCATTGCTGCCTATTTCAATCAGAATGGATTAGAAGCAAGATATATCCATCCAAAAGAGGCAGGAATCACGGTCACTGCAGAACCTTCTAACGCTCGTATTTTACCATCTAGTTACGATAAAATTGAAGAACTAAAAGATTCAAGTGAAGTGATTGTCATTCCAGGATTCTTTGGTGTTACCCAAGATGGGGATATTTGTACATTTTCTCGTGGTGGATCCGACATTACAGGATCGATCATTGCAGCAGGTGTAAAAGCAGACTTATACGAAAACTTTACAGACGTAAATGGTATTTTTGCAGCACATCCAGGTATCATTAAACACCCACATTCTATTCCTGAATTAACTTACAAAGAGATGCGTGAATTAGCCTATGCTGGCTTTTCAGTTTTACATGATGAAGCTCTTGTGCCAGCCTACAGAGGTAAAATTCCATTAGTCATTAAAAATACAAACAATCCGGACCACCCAGGGACCCGAATTGTTTTGGAACATTCAAATGATCATGTAACTGTCGTAGGAATCGCTGGAGATTCAGGGTTTGTAAGTATCAATATGACCAAATACCTCATGAACCGTGAAGTTGGGTTTGGTCGAAAAGTTTTACAAGTACTAGAAGATCTTAATATTAGTTGGGAACATATGCCAACTGGTATCGACGACCTGTCCATTATCTTACGTTCACGTGAGCTTACTCCAATTAAAGAACAAGAAATTTTAAAACAATTAACGCAAAAGCTAGAAGTAGACACCGCCGAAATCGAACACGATCTTTCAATCATTATGATCGTCGGTGAAAAAATGAAAAGTCAAGTAGGGGTTACCGCAACTGCAGCTAAAGCACTATCAGAAAACGAAGTGAATATTCAAATGATCTCACAAGGTTCTAGTGAAGTCTCTATTATGTTCGTTGTAAGTAAGGATCAAGAAGAAAAAGCTATTAAAGCTTTATATCAAGCATTCTTTCCAAATAACTAGTTAACTAAAGGCTCCGTATAAAAACGGAGCCTTTAGTTTTATAAGATAAAAATAAAAAGATCAATAAAAATTGATCTTCACTTTCTTATGTACTCCGCCAGTAGGACTCGAACCTACGACATCATGATTAACAGTCATGCGCTACTACCAACTGAGCTATGGCGGAATAAAGCTAAGCGACTACCTTATCTCACAGGGGGCAACCCCCAACTACTTCCGGCGTTCTAGGGCTTAACTGCTGTGTTCGG
>NZ_JARQVW010000007.1:0-93192 GCF_029589235.1 Streptococcus taoyuanensis | reverse complement strand
CAAGACGCAGTGGTTGAGTGGGCTCTACTACGCTGATTTCATCAGCTTTTACAGCCCTACTCAACTGTGCGGAGGTGGGACGACGAAATCGAATTCTAACGAATTACCGATTTCTGTCCCACTCTCTATTTGTTATAGTCAAAGCGAATGACTTGCTCCGTTGCATCTACATGGGCGTGGACTCCGAAGGGGACAATTGCTCTTGGAGTTGCGTGTCCAACATTTAGATTATAGACAATCGGGATATTGCTATCAATGATATCCAATAGTGCCTCTTTATAGTCGTCATAGAAAGTTTCATCCATAGGTTTTCCGACCAAGAGTCCACTGATGACCTCGAATATACCAGTTTCCTTTAAAGTCCGCAACATCTTTTTGAAGTCTTCAGGATTAGGCTTTTCTTGGCTGGTTTCTAGCAAGAGGATTTTTCCTTCCCAGTCGGATAAGTCAGGGAAAAGTTTGTATTTTTGGCAGAGGTCTGTGCTATCTGCGTGTAGAGAGTTGTCAAAAATATCATAGAGAGACTCAAGACAACCACCGAGGATTTCCCCTTCGAATTGAGCATTGCCTTGTAACAAGTCAAAACCTGTATTTGCATGACTAACACGAGGTGTTCCCAGAGCCTTGGGACTAAAATCAGTCCGTTCCTCGTACCAAACGTTACTAGGGCGAATTTCTGAGATTTTTCCAGTCTCAATCAATTCTTTAAAGTAGTGGCGGCTATATGGCAACATTTCCTTGTCTAATTCACAAATGTCTGCAAAAAAGGATTGCCCATAAAAAGTCTTGATTCCTAGTTTATGCAACATGAGATGGTTCATGGTCGTATCCGAGAAGCCAAGAAAAATCTTTTGCTTGATAACCTTTTGTAGTTGGTCATTTTCAAAAAGATGGGGCAATAAACGATAGGTATCGTTTCCACCGATGGCGCATAAGATCATGTCGATGCTATCATCAGAAAATGCCTGAATCAAATCCTCCGCACGAGCTTCAGGATGTTCTTTGATAAAGTCTAAGCCTTTTAGTGAATGAGGTAAAAAGATAGGATTGAGTCCCAGGTCTTTGAGTCGTTGGACCCCCAAGTCCACTTCATGCTTGACAAAGTCCTCTCCGATAATCCCACTAGATAAACTTATAATACCAATAGTAGAAACCATATCTCATCCTCCTAGAAATAAATTGATGCTATTGTATCACAAAAAATGAGGGGAAACAACAAGAATTAGAGCCAGAAGAAGGCTTTTAGATCAAGAAAGAAGAAAAAAGCAACCGCTCGATATGGTTGCTTCAGAATAGAGATAAGCTCTATCAACAATAGAAAATAGCCCTTTAGAAGTTGATTACCACATAGTTAAAACTATTAGGAATGCTGATGTAATGATATTTCTAAGAGTTTTTACTTTATACTCTAAAAGAAAAAGATTGAAGAAAGTTGTCCAAAATGGACTTTATCTTCAATCTGTTTTTTAAATAATTTAGGAAATTGTGTTAAAATGAAATGAAAATTACGAATAGTATAAGTGGGAGGCACCATGAAGGCGGAAATTATTGCAGTTGGAACGGAAATTTTGACAGGACAAATTGTGAACACCAATGCTCAATTCTTGTCTGAAAAATTAGCTAGTTTAGGGATTGATGTCTATTATCATGTGGCGGTAGGAGACAATGAAGGTCGTCTCTTCTCGACCATTGAGGCAGCTTCAAAGCGCAGTGATTTGGTGATTTTATGCGGTGGACTTGGTCCAACAGAGGATGATTTGACCAAGCAAACCCTTGCTAAGTTTTTAGGGAAAGAACTGGTTTTTGATCCGACAGCGCTTGCCAAACTTGACACCTTCTTTGCGAGTCGCCCTGATTATGTCCGGACGACCAATAATGAGCGACAAGCACAAATGATCGCAGGATCAATCCCTCTTCAAAACCGTACAGGTCTCGCGGTTGGAGGTTTGATTGAAGTTGATGGTGTGACCTATGTCGTTCTACCTGGCCCACCAAGTGAGTTAAAACCCATGGTCAATGAACAATTGGTGCCTCATTTGACGACAGGGGAAGAGCTCTTTTCAAGAGTCTTGCGCTTCTTTGGGATTGGGGAAAGCCAGCTGGTTACGATCCTAGCCGATATCATTGAAAAGCAGAGTGATCCGACGGTGGCTCCTTATGCCAAGACGGGAGAAGTAACCTTGCGTCTGTCTACAAAGGCGAAGGATCAAGCCTCAGCGGATGCTAAGCTCGATGTCTTAGAAAAGGAAATCTTATCACGCCATACCCTGGACCATCAACCCTTGCATAAGTTGTTTTATGGTTATGGGGATGATAATTCGATGGCCAAGGTGGCCTTTGATCTCTTGAAACGGACTGGTAAGACCATTACAGCTGCAGAAAGCCTGACGGCTGGCCTTTTCCAAGGGACTCTGGCAGATTTTTCAGGGGCGTCCAGCATCTTTGCAGGTGGTTTTGTCACCTATAGTCTGGAAGAAAAAAGCAAGATGTTGTCTATTCCAGCTCAAGAGTTAGAGCAACATGGAGTGGTGTCTCACTTTACAGCTCAAGCCATGGCTTCACAGGCCCGTAAGTTAACAGGATCCGATTATGGTGTTAGCCTAACCGGAGTTGCGGGGCCAGATAGTCTAGAAGGGCATCCAGCAGGGACAGTCTTTATCGGACTTGCGACTCCAAATGGAGTGGATAGTGTCCAAGTCAATATCGCTGGACGTAGCCGGGCGGATGTCCGCGAAATTGCAGTCCTTCATGCCTTTAATTTGGTGCGCTTGGCTGTATTAAATGGTGAAAATTTGGTATAATGAAGCTTGTGCCAAATGAAGAATAATTCTAAAAATGGATGGGAAATGTGCCTTTCAAATGACGGAAAACGTCGGTGAGTTGCATGCATTTCCTGTATAGTAAAAACATAGGAGAAAAGAATGGCGAAAAAACAGAAAAAATTAGATGATATCTCTAAGAAATTTGGAGATGAGCGTGAAAAAGCGCTCAATGATGCCCTGAAATTGATCGAAAAAGACTTTGGTAAGGGATCGATCATGCGTTTGGGCGAACGTGCAGAGCAAAAAGTACAAGTCATGAGCTCTGGTTCCTTGGCGCTTGATATTGCCTTGGGTGCTGGTGGTTATCCAAAAGGTCGGATCATCGAAATCTATGGTCCAGAATCATCTGGTAAAACAACCGTTGCCCTCCATGCAGTAGCGCAAGCACAGAAAGAAGGAGGCATTGCTGCCTTTATCGATGCGGAGCATGCCTTGGATCCATCTTATGCAGCAGCTCTCGGAGTCAATATCGACGAACTTCTCTTGTCTCAACCAGACTCAGGGGAACAAGGACTTGAAATTGCTGGTAAATTGATCGACTCTGGTGCGGTTGATTTGGTGGTTGTCGACTCTGTTGCGGCCTTGGTACCTCGTGCGGAAATCGATGGAGATATCGGGGATAGCCACGTTGGTTTGCAAGCTCGGATGATGAGCCAAGCGATGCGTAAGCTTGGAGCTTCTATTAACAAGACCAAGACCATTGCTATCTTTATCAACCAATTGCGTGAAAAAGTTGGGGTCATGTTTGGGAACCCTGAAACCACACCTGGTGGTCGTGCCCTGAAATTCTACGCTTCTGTCCGTCTAGATGTTCGTGGAAATACTCAAATCAAGGGGACTGGGGACCAAAAAGATACCAACGTTGGTAAGGAAACCAAGATCAAGGTTGTGAAGAACAAGGTAGCTCCACCGTTCAAAGAAGCCATGGTTGAAATCATGTACGGAGAAGGAATTTCACGTACAGGTGAATTGGTGAAGATTGCAACAGATTTGGATATCATCCAAAAAGCGGGTGCGTGGTACTCATATAACGGCGAAAAAATTGGTCAAGGATCTGAAAATGCTAAGAAATTCTTGGCTGACCACCCAGAAATTTTTGACGAAATCGACCATAAGGTTCGGGTTCATTTTGGTTTGATCGAAGAAGACGAAGCAGTGAAAACCCTTGATAAAACTGAAGAAGCAGCTCCTGTCGTAGAAGAAGTAACTCTAGATTTAGATGATGCGATTGAAATTGAAGATTAATTTTTTTCAAAATAGGTCGCTAGACTGATGGTTTTTGTGTTATAATTTAATACGATAGTATTATCGTGTGGCGAAAGGAGTGCATGCATGATTAAAATTTATACAGTGTCAAGTTGCACCAGCTGTAAAAAAGCAAAGACTTGGCTCAACGCTCACCAGCTAACTTATAAAGAACAAAACCTCGGTAAGGAAGGGATCACCAAAGAAGAATTATTGGATATCCTTACAAAGACTGAAAATGGAGTGGCAAGTATTGTCTCTTCAAAAAATCGATACGCTAAAAATCTAGGAGTGGACATCGAAGACTTGAGTGTCAATGAAGTCATTGACATCATCATGGAAACACCTCGTATTCTTAAAAGTCCGATCTTGGTAGATGACAAACGTCTCCAAGTGGGCTACAAAGAAGACGATATTCGTGCCTTCTTGCCACGATCAGTTCGAAATGTAGAAAATGCAGAAGCGCGGATGCGTGCAGCTCTTTAAAGTGATTGAAAATCAGAAACAATTTGTTTCTGATTTTTTCTTGTTAAAAATCGGAATGAAAAGCAGTTTACTGCGCCATTTTACCAAATCTATGATACAATATTTTAGAAAACAATAACTAGTAAGGAATGGAAAATGAAAAGGAAAATCTTCTTATTGGGTGCGCTTACCTTGTGTTTGACGGGATGTGGTCAAAAAAAACAAGCGAAAACGCCAAATTCAAGTGAACAAAAGGCAATCCAAGCAAAAGCAGAGCAACTGCAAAAGGATAATAAGAGTATCCTGCAAAAAGCTGAAGAAAATAAAGTCATCACTAGAACCTTTGTCTTTCCAAAAGATGACAAGGGGACACAACAGACGCAAATCGTCACCTATGTGGGGAATACCTTTAAAAAATTGGAGACCATCAATGTGACGGCAACCGATGAGGAGATGAAAAAAGGGATCCAACAGGTTGGAGTAGAGGAAGCACAAAAGCAGTTGAGAGAATCCTTTAACAAGGATGATGCCTTTAAGGAAGCTTTGACAGTACCAGGTTTCACAGCTGATTTGACCTTGGAAAATGAGAATGAATATAAGGTGACGATCACCTATGACTTTGAAGCGATGGATGTGAAGAAGGCCGAAGGTATGACCTACTTCAAAAATAATCACTTACCAGAGTTGTTGAAGTTGACACCGAGTCAATTTGCGGACAATCTTATCAATGCTGGAGCAAGTGAGCAAAAATAAAAAACAGTTTAGCTAAAATAGCTCAAAAATGCTTGAAAAAGCTGTAAAATCAAGGGCTTGACCGTTGTGGAAAACTCTTGATTATGGTATAATAGTAATATTCTAAGGAAAGAGGGTGTTTTTGTGGGATTTACAGATGAAACAGTACGTTTTAATCTTGATGATTCAAATCGTAAGGAAATTAGCGAGACCTTGAAAGATGTTTACTTGTCACTGGATGAAAAAGGCTACAATCCAATTAATCAAATCGTAGGATACGTACTCAGTGGTGATCCTGCCTATGTACCTCGTTATAATAATGCACGGAACCAAATTCGTAAATATGAACGAGATGAGATCGTGGAAGAATTGGTACGTTATTATTTGAAAGGGCAAGGAATAGACCTCTAATGAGAATTATGGGATTGGATGTTGGCTCAAAGACCGTCGGGGTTGCTGTGAGTGATCCTCTCGGTTTTACAGCTCAGGGTCTTGAAATCATCCAAATCGATGAAGACAAAAAAGAATTCGGTTTGGAGCGCTTGGCCGAATTAGTAGCTCAATACAAGGTAGACCGTTTTGTTGTGGGCTTGCCGAAAAACATGAACAATACCAGCGGACCACGTGTGGAAGCCAGTCAGGCTTACGGCACGATGATTGCTGAAAAGTTTGGCTTGCCAGTCGACTACCAAGATGAACGGTTGACAACAGTTGCTGCAGAGCGGATGTTGATTGAGCAAGCAGATATTAGCCGTAGCAAACGTAAAAAAGTTATTGATAAGTTAGCAGCGCAGCTTATTTTACAAAATTATTTAGATCGCAATTTTTAGAAAGAAAACGAGGAAGAATAGTATGGCACATGATCATAACCACGACCATGAAGAACGTGAATTAATTACATTGGTGGATGAACAAGGAAATGAAACCTTGTTTGAAATTCTTTTGACCATTGATGGCAAAGAAGAATTTGGAAAGAACTATGTCCTTTTGATCCCTGCAAATGCAGAAGAAGATGAAAACGGCGAAGTTGAAATCCAAGCTTATTCATTTACAGAAAACGAAGACGGAACAGAAGGCGACCTTCAACCAATCCCAGAAGACTCAGATGCAGAATGGGATATGATCGAAGAAGTCTTCAACAGCTTTATGGAGGAGTAAAAACATCCAGTGGATGTTTTTACCCCAACTCCAAGAAATTAGAAAGAGTTGGTAAGTCCGGGGGATGTTTTTACCCTTGCGCTAGAAACAAAGACCGCAAGTAAGTCCGGTGGACGTTTTTAGCCCAGCTCCTTGAAATACGAGAGAGCTGGTAAGTCTGGGAGACTGTATCACCTCAACTCCTAGAAACTAGAAAGAGTTGAAACATCCGGTGGATGTTTTTAGCCCTGCTTTAAGAAGCAAGAAAAAGCAGGAAGTCCGATGGACCTGCTGTAAAAATGAGAAAGAAATAACTACAAAAGAAAGGAGCGCAAACGTCAGAAGAGGTTTTGTCGCTTTTTTCTTTTAGGAGGAAGATGTGAATAAGATTGAGCAATGGATGAATAGTCGGATCGGTCTGAATTTTCGATCGGGACTGGATCGTATGGAGCAGGCAGTGAGCCTTTTAGGGAGGCCGGATAAGGCTTACCCGATCCTTCATGTGACAGGAACCAATGGGAAGGGATCGACGATCGCCTTTCTGCGCCAATTGTTGATGGCTCATGGGAAGAAAGTTGGAACCTTTACTTCTCCTCATATGATCAGTATCCATGATCGGATTTGTATTGGGGATCAGCCAATTTTGGATGAAGATTTTACTCGGATCGGTCAAGAGGTGCAGCAGATGGAGCAGACCCTACTCCAAACTCAGGATCAACTCTCTTATTTTGAGATTATCTGCCTCATGGCCCTCTTGTATTTTAAGGAACAAGGAGTAGACGTGGTCCTGCTGGAAGTTGGTATCGGAGGGCTTCTAGATACGACCAATGTAGTGACGGGAGAGATCGCAGTGATCACTTCGGTTGGCCTGGATCACCAGGAAACACTGGGAGGGACGATTGCGGAAATCGCCCAGCAAAAGGCAGGAATCTTTAAGAAGGGCAAGACAGCTGTTGTGGGTCCCTTGTCGGATGATGCTATAGCTGTTTGTCAAGAAAAAGCGGAGCAATTGGCTGTGGCTCTCCACGCCTTCCAGAAAGATTTTGGGTTAGAGCAGGACCGTTTTTGGAATGAACGTGTGGAACTTGTCTTGCCGTCTCTGGGTTTGAAGGGTGATTACCAACGGGAAAATGCTGCAGTAGCTCTAGAAGCCTTTTTCCTCTATATGGAAGGCCAAGATCAAGAAGTGGATATGGATCAGGTCAAGCTGGCCTTACAAGAGACGCGGTGGCCGGGACGTCTAGAGTTGTTTGGCGACCAGGTGTATCTGGATGGCGCCCATAATCCTCATGCTATGTTGCGCTTGATCGAGTTTGCCAATAGCTTAGCAGGAAAGCGCGTGAAGATTTTATTTGGAGCCCTCAAGCGAAAAGATTATAGCGGGATGCTCCAAACGCTTCAAGCGGGATTGCCGGAAGCTGAATTGATTTTGACGACCTTCCATTACGGGGAAGTGGTGGCACAAGGCGACCGACAAGACCTGCCCTATGTAGCTGACTACAAGGCCTATATCAAAGAATTTATGGATCAGAGTCCTTCAGATGAAGTCTTATTTGTGACAGGATCCTTGTATTTTATTGCGGAAGTAAGGGCATTTTTATTAGAGGGGTAAACAATTGACCTAGAGACTTTCTTAGCGTATACTGGTGGTAGATGGTATACGGTTATGGCGAAAGGAGTCGATCTTAATGAAAAAAATCATGTCTATAATGACCTTGGCAGTAGCCCTTTTCCTGACTGCTTGTAGCCAGCAAGAAAAAGCGACACAGACTTCGAGCAAACAGACGTCTGCTTCATCACAGACTGTGACGTCAGCGAGTGAAGAACAGAAAGAAGGGGTGTCCATAGATGGCAGTTATCGTGGACAGGACGAGGAAAATACGATCCTCTTGGTGGTGACGGGTCGAAAAGGCACGTTTACGGTGCAAGATGCTGATGGAGAAGAAGAGGCCAAAGAGGTTAGTATTGATCCGGTCAATCAATCCATGCGTATCGGAGATGAGCCTTATCGCTATCGGATCGAAGGAAATCAGTTGTCGCTAGAAGACTTGGAACAAGCAGAGGATGATCAAGGGATTATTGTCCTGACCAAGCAATAAGGGACGAGACAAGAGAGAGTGGGACAGAAATCGGTAATTCGTTAGAATTCGATTTCGTCGTCCTACCTCCGCAAAGTTGAGTAGGGTTGAAAAAGCTGACGAAATCAGCGTAGTAGAGCCCGCTCAACCACTGCGTCTTGCTCGACAATCCAAAAATAATTGAGAGGCTAGGACTTTTGTCCCACTCTCTTTTTGTTTGTCTAGAAGGGGCTTGGTTGGTCGTTGCAACGGGTAAAAAGAATTGGTATACTAGTAGAAAGAAAAAAGGAGGATGCTGTGACCTTTCGAAAATTACGTCTATTAATGTCCAAATATGGATTTAGTATTTTGTTTATGGGCTTTGAACTATGGGCATCCTTTGCGGCCTTCTTCTGGCTCAATAGATGGTTCCCTCATTGGCTATCTGTTGCAGTCATTGGGCTCTTATATGTGTCGACAATCTTAGCTATTGTTAATCGAAATACCCCGCCTGAAAATAAGGTGACCTGGCTCTTGATTGCCGTCATTCCTGTCTTTGGATCGCTTTTATACCTCATGTTTGGAGAGCGACGTTTGTCCAAAAAGGAAATGATCCAGCTGAAAAATATGGAGTCCATGAAGTTTCGAGAGGACAATAGTCATCAGTTGCGTAAGGAGCTCAAGCAAGAAAGCAAGGCGGTTTATGGCTTGGTCAAGTCGATTTTATCCATGGATCACAATGCGGATCTCTACAATGGGACGGCATCAACCTTTTACCCTCTAGGGGAGGAGATGTATGAGCAACTACTAGAGGATCTGAGAGCGGCGAAAAAATTTATCTTCATCGAGTTTTACATCATTGATGAGGGCTTGATGTGGAACAGTATCCTAGAGATTTTAGAGCAGAAAGTGAAAGAGGGGGTCGAAGTCAAACTCCTTTATGACGACATCGGCTGTATGGCAACCTTGGCTGGGAACTATACCAAACGATTGCGAAAGATGGGGATTGATGCCCATAAGTTTAACAAGGTGATCCCCCGTCTAACAGTGGCTTATAACAACCGAGACCACCGTAAGATCTTGGTCATTGATGGCCAGATCGGCTATACGGGTGGTGTCAATTTGGCAGACGAGTACATCAACCACATTGAGCGGTTTGGTCACTGGAAGGACAGTGCCATTCGTTTAGATGGACGAGCTGTTAAGGCCTTAACGCGACTCTTCCTCATGAACTGGTACATCAACCGTGGGGAAATCGAGGATTTTGACCGCTACCATATTGAAAATAAGGCGGTCGAAGGAGAAGGGCTCTACATTCCCTATGGGAGTGGACCAAAACCGATTTACAAGTCGCAGGTTGGAAAGACAGTCTATCAAAATATGATTAACCAGGCGACGGATTACGTCTATATCACGACTCCTTACTTGATCATCGATTATGATTTGACAGAAGATATCCGCAATGCGGCCCTTCGTGGGGTGGATGTTCGCATCGTGACCCCGTATATTCCGGATAAAAAATTGATCCAAATCGTAACCCGTGGGGCATACTTGGATCTGATGGACGCTGGTGTGAAAATCTATGAGTACACACCTGGTTTTGTCCACAGTAAGCAAGTTCTTGCCGATGATGAAATGGCGGTTGTAGGGTCGATTAACTTTGATTACCGCAGTTTGGTCCATCACTATGAAAATGCTGTCTGGATGTATCGGACGCCTGCCTTGAAAAAGATTCGTGAGGACTTTGACCATATCTTTGAAGTGTCTCAAGAAATTACAGAGGATACCTTCCGCTTTACATGGCACCAAAGCTTAATCAAGGAAATTATGCAATTGTTCGCACCGATGTTGTAAATGTATAAAAACGAAAATCAGAGTCAGGAATCGAGATGCCTGACTCTTTTTCCATAGGACTATGTGGCAAGAGGCTGACATGGTCGGCAGAATTTGGTATACTAGAGAAGATAATGGGCTTTTTTCTAAAAGGAAAGAGCAGAGGAATAGCGAAGAAAAGGAAAAAGAATGAGCGAAAAAGAGCAAGAAATGACTTCGAAAAAGTTAGGGCTTCACGTGGGAGACAGTTTTCAGGATACACGTGAAATTCGCGAAGTGCTAGATAAATCAGTCTTTCGTGAAGAAGAGCCGACTCATAGCCAGCAGGCAGAAGTCTTGGAGGAGCCGGTTGCAATGGAGGCATCAGAGGAAATTAGTGATGCCAAGCCAGAAGCAGTAGCAGAACCTACACAAGAATCTGAACAGGAAGCGGAGCAAACGCTCAGTCGGATGAGTCGTCGTTCGCGTAAGGCGGGAGTTGAAGCGGCAAAAGCGGAAGCATCTAAGGTAGAAGAGAATACGGAAGAGCTAGAAGCAGATGTGGCAGTTGAGCCGATCCGTCGTCAATCCAAGCGTCCAGTGCCCCTAGCGATTCCTTTTGTGTTGAGTCTCTTGATTAGTTTACTGCATGTCGGGGTGCCATTTTTAACCCGTTTTGCAACCAATCAACAATCTCAAAACTTGTATGCTGGCTGGGCAATGACCAAGGGTCAAGTACCGTTTGGTGATTTTTACGGAACCAATGGTCTGCTCTATTATGCAATCAACTGGTTGGGAAGTTTAGCTGGTGGACATTGGATCTTGATGATCCTTCAAGCGATTGCCCTCTTCTTTGCGGGGACTTACCTCTATCGGGTTGTGCGCTTGCTGGTGTCTGATAAAGATACAGCGAAGAATGTCCAGTTACTCTTTTATTTCTTGGTGTTAGGCCTTGGTTTTGGAGGGACTTATGTGACTCTCTTTAGCCTTCCAATCCTATTTGCCAGCATGAATTTCATTTTGGCTTATTTGATTGGGCATCGTAAGGATGAAGGCTTTATCCTTTATGGTGCGATTGCAGCTGTGGCTTTCCTGATTGATCCGATGACCAGTGCCTTGTTTTATTTGTTGGCCTTCCTTGGATTAACAGCCTTTAACATCAAGCAGAAGAGATGGGCGCGTGGCTTTTATCAACTGCTAGCAGCTCTCCTTGGTTTTTCACTCGTCTTTTATCCAATTGGCTATATCACCGTTTTGAATCAGACTTTTGGCTATGCCATTAACCAAGTAACCTATGTCTTTAATGCCTTGAATTTTAGCAATGGACAGACCTTCAGTAATGCCATTTATTATGGACTGTTGGCGCTGGCCTTTGGTCTGGTCTCTGCCTTTTTGATGTCCTTTACGAAGCAAAATAGCAGTGCTCGCCGGATCTTCCGCTTTATGGGATGGGCAGGTAGCCTGGTAGTCCTCATCGTGTCTATTGGTCTTCCGGAGCAAGGCGCTTACCAATTGTTGCCAATGTTGCCATTTGTTCTTCCTTTGTTTGCGATCTGGTTCTCACGAGATGGGGAAGAAAACGATGGGATCGAACGTCGTGGTCGGAAGAAGAAAAACAAGGAAGTTTGGGCCGCTTACTTTACAAGCCAAGTTTTCTTACCGCTAGTAGCCCTTGTCTATCTGTTGGCGAATCCGGTGGTTCAAGATGTTGTGCTTCAGTCTGGTCAATCCAGTGAACGGAGCGCTATTGCCAGCTACATTAAAAATCACACCAAGTCGAAAGATACCATTTATGCTTGGGATGCGACAGCTACTCTCTATCAAGAAAGTGATCGTTTGGCAGCTTCTGCCTTATTGACCCCAATGTCTTATCTGGGAATTAATGAAAATCGGACCAATGTGATCCAACAAATCGATCGGTCTGAACCGAAGTATATTGTGGTCAACAATCAGGTGGAGTTGACCTCCAATATGAAGGACTTGCTCAAAGAAAATTATCGTCTGGTTGAGAAGAAATACCGTCATTTCAAACTCTATCAACGCTCTTAAGAAAATCAATATCTTGTGTTTTAGAAAGTTTTTTAGAATTTTCACCACAAGATATTGATTTTTATTTTTGGAGTGGTATAATACAACTTGTATGTAAATAAATGAAGAGAGGCATGTTTGGTATGATCACCTTGAGAGAAGAAAAACTGAGAATGGCCCCGGATATTTTTGTTGAAAAACGAGATGGCCGTCGTGTTCAATTCGATGTTGAAAAAATTTATAAAGCCTTGTTGAAGGCGACAGAAGAAGTGACTTCTCTCACTCCAGTGATGGAAGCCAAACTAGAAGCCATTGTCGATCGTGTGATCGCAGAGATCTTGGAACGTTTTCCAAATGGCGTGAAGATCTATGAGATCCAAAACGTTGTTGAACATGAATTGCTTCAAGCCAACGAATATGCGATTGCTGAGAGCTACATTACTTATCGGACTCAGCGGGATTTTGAGCGCTCAAAAGCGACGGATATCAACTTTACGATTGGAAAACTCCTCAACAAGGACCAAGCGGTTGTCAATGAAAATGCCAATAAGGACAGCGATGTCTTTAATACGCAACGGGATTTGACGGCGGGGATCGTTGGTAAGTCTATTGGTCTTAAAATGTTGCCTAAACACGTAGCCAATGCCCACCAAAAAGGGGATATCCACTACCATGATTTGGACTATAGCCCTTATACACCGATGACCAACTGCTGTTTGATCGATTTTGAAGGCATGCTCAGAAATGGCTTTAAGATTGGGAATGCAGAAGTAGAAAGTCCTAAGTCTATCCAAACTGCAACGGCTCAAATCTCGCAGATTATTGCCAATGTAGCTTCTAGTCAGTACGGGGGGTGCTCAGCTGACCGGATCGATGAGGTCCTGGCCCCTTATGCAGAAAAGAACTACCAAAAACACTTGGCAGATGCCAAAGAGTGGGTGCTTCCTGAAAAGCAGGAGGACTATGCTTGGAGCAAGACTCAAAAAGATATCTATGATGCCATGCAATCGCTGGAATATGAGATCAATACCCTCTTTACCTCAAACGGACAAACTCCCTTTACTTCGCTTGGTTTTGGTCTTGGGACCAATCGCTTCGAGCGGGAAATCCAAAAGGCGATTTTGGAAATCAGAATCAAGGGACTTGGATCGGAACATCGGACCGCTATCTTTCCAAAACTGATCTTTACCCTTAAGCGGGGGCTCAACCTAGAACTTGGAACTCCTAACTATGATATCAAGCAATTGGCCTTGGAATGTGCAACGAAGCGTATGTATCCAGACGTTTTGTCTTATGACAAGATTGTCGAGTTGACAGGCTCCTTCAAGGTGCCGATGGGATGTCGCTCTTTCCTTCAAGGTTGGAAGGACGAGAATGGTGTGGAAGTTAATTCTGGCCGGATGAACCTAGGGGTTGTGACAGTCAATTTACCTCGGATTGCCTTGGAATCAGGCGGAGACAAGGAGAAGTTCTGGCAAATCTTTAATGAACGGATGAACATCGCTGAAGATGCCTTGGTTTACCGGGTGGAACGCACCAAAGAAGCGACACCAGCTAATGCGCCGATTCTCTACCAATATGGGGCTTTCGGAAAACGCTTGGGCAAGTATGACCAGGTAGATCAGCTCTTCCGTCATCGCAGAGCAACTGTTTCTCTGGGCTATATCGGACTCTATGAAGTCGCAACCGTCTTTTATGGTCCAAATTGGGAACACAATTCAGAAGCCAAACAATTCACGATCGATATCATCAAGGATATGAAAGCGCGTGTGGAAGAATGGTCTGACCAGTATGATTACCACTTCTCTATCTATTCGACTCCGTCAGAAAGCTTGACAGACCGCTTCTGTCGCCTAGATACGGAGAAATTTGGTAAGGTTCCGGATATCACAGACAAGGAATACTACACCAATAGTTTCCACTACGATGTTCGTAAGAACCCAACGCCATTTGAGAAGTTGGATTTTGAGAAAGTTTATCCTGAAGCAGGTGCGTCTGGTGGCTTTATCCACTATTGTGAATACCCTGTGCTCCAACAAAATCCAAAAGCCCTTGAAGCGGTTTGGGATTATGCCTATGACCGGGTCGGTTATCTCGGAACCAATACGCCGATTGACCGTTGTTACAAGTGTGATTTTGAAGGAGATTTCACGCCGACTGAGCGCGGATTTGCTTGTCCAAACTGTGGTAATAGCGATCCGAAAACGGTTGATGTGGTCAAACGGACCTGTGGTTATCTAGGAAACCCGCAAGCTCGTCCCATGGTCAATGGCCGTCATAAGGAAATCGCTGCACGGGTCAAACACATGAATGGATCCACTATCAAATCAGCTGGACACCAAGTGACAGATTAGAAAAGGACATTATGGGAAAATACCAATTAGATGATAAAGGCAAGGCTCAGGTTCAACGATTCCACGAGAAGCATTCAAAGGGTGGAATCAATAAAAAAGACCGAGTAGCCAGCCTGAGAGAACAATTTCTAAAAAAGGCTAAGAAAAAATAAAAGTGAGAGTTCTCGCTTCATATTGAAGATGAAATTCTCTTTTGAGACTTTCCTTGGGTGGGTACGGACGTCAGCGAACTTCGAAGAAGTTCCATGACTAATTATTGAGCCTAGGGTCTCAATAATTCCGGATGCCTGAAACTTGTTAGTTTCAGGCATTTTTCCCACGGGATTCTAAAAAAAGTTTAATAAATAAGCGTCACCTTATTGATTCAGTATTTATTAACTCATTTTATTAAAAATGATTGTTTATGTTGTGAAGTGAGAGTCCGCTCTCGCTTTTCTCGTATGGGGGGAGGTAAAGATGGAACTACGTAGACCAACTTTAGCAGATAAAGAAACCATTCTAAGCATGGTGGCAGAGTTCGAAGAGACCCAATCGGCTCATGACGGCGACTTTTGGGATGCTGAAGCTTTTGTTTACGAAGCCTGGTTGGAAAGTAATCGTGACATGGAAATGGGGCTAGGAATTCCGGAAGGTTGGGTTCCTGCTGTTCAGTTAGTCGCTTTTGCAAGAGACGGTCAAGCGGTTGGCTTTCTCAATCTCCGCTTGCGCCTGAGTGCATATCTCCTGGAGGAGGGTGGCCACATTGGCTACTCCATCCGTCCCTCTGAAAGGGGCAAGGGCTATGCAAAAGAAGCTCTTCATCAAGGTCTGCAAGTGGCTAAAGAAAAGAACATTCATCGTGCTCTGGTGACTTGTAGCACGGAAAATCCTGCCAGTCGAGCTGTTATTTTAGCTAATGGCGGTCAATTTGAAGATGTTCGTAATGGAACGGAGCGGTATTGGATAGAGGTGGACTAGAAGGATGACATGGAATACACCAAAACCAGGAGAGTGGAAGAGTGAGGAACTGAGTCAAGGGCGCATCATCGACTACAAGGCCTTTAACTTTGTGGATGGAGAAGGAGTGCGCAACTCCCTCTACGTAGCAGGTTGCATGTTTCACTGTGAGGGCTGTTACAATGTAGCGACCTGGTCTTTCAATGCAGGCATTCCCTATACCAAAGAGTTAGAAGAGCAGATCATGGAAGATCTGGCCCAACCCTATGTCCAAGGCTTAACCTTGCTAGGAGGAGAGCCATTTCTTAATACAGGTATTCTTTTACCCCTTGTAAAACGTATTCGGAAAGAATTGCCGGAAAAAGATATTTGGTCTTGGACGGGCTACACTTGGGAAGAAATGATGTTAGAAACGCCTGATAAACTGGAGCTCTTGTCGCTGATTGATATCCTGGTGGATGGGCGCTATGATAAAAGCAAGCGGAACCTCATGTTGCAGTTCCGTGGGTCTTCCAACCAGCGGATTATTGATGTTCAAAAATCATTGAAAGAAGGAAAGGTTGTCATCTGGGACAAGCTCAATGATGGCAAGGAAAGTTTTGAGCAAGTCAAGCGGGATGATCTTTTGTAGGATCTTCAAAAACCGGGTGTTTCACCCGGTTTTTTTGGATTCTCTGCATAAGTATACAAGGGATTTTGCTTGTTTTTGAAAACGCTTACTTTCCAAATGTCCATAATGGACAAAAAAGTGATAATTAATGCATTTTTTGCTAAAAATATGTTACAATAAACATGATTAGGACTAATTGGAGGTATTTATGTCACAAAGGAGACGGAGTCGTCGTTCAGAACATAAGTGGGGGCAATTGCGAATCATTAATTCCGTATTGCTTATTTTTTTGCTTATGACTGCAAGTTGGGCGACCTATACTATGTTGGCCAATAACATCTTGGCTTTTCGCTATGTCAATGTTCTCGTGATTGCACTACTAGCTCTTCTCTTGCTCTTATCAGCTTGGTTTGTGATCAAAAATCAGGCCAAAAAGACAACTTTGGTCTTGCTTCTTGTCGGCTTATTGGCTAGTTCGGGAGTTTTGTTTGCTAGTCAACAGCTGCTAAATCTGACGAGCAATGTCAATGGCCATTCTAACTATACAGAGTTTGAGATGGCTGTCTATGTCAAGAAAGACAGTGACATCAAAGACATCAAAGAAATCAAGGAAGTGGTGGCACCAAAGGGCAACAATAATGAAGCCAATCTCACGGCCCTCTTGGACAATATCAAAAAGACCAAGGGTCAGGAAATTTCTGTAGTCGATGCACAGACTTATCTAGATGCCTATAAGAGCCTGCAAGAAGGGAATGCTTCTGCCATGGTGCTCAACAGTACCTTTGAAGATACTATCGCTGCTGAAGATGCCGACTATGCGAAGAAGTTGAAGAAAATCTATTCCTACAAGATTCGAAAAGAAGTAGCAGCGACGAGCAAGGTGTCTGCCAATGCGGATGTCTTTAACATCTATGTCAGCGGGATCGATACCTATGGCCCAGTAACCTCGGTTTCACGTTCAGATGTCAATATCATCATGACTGTCAATCGGAAGACCAAACAAGTCCTATTGACAACGACACCACGGGATGCCTATGTACCGATTGCAGATGGTGGCAACAACCAGAACGATAAGTTGACCCATGCGGGGATCTACGGAGTAGATGCTTCGATCCATACTCTTGAGAATCTCTATGATATCAAGCTCAACTATTATGTTCGTCTCAATTTCACCTCCTTCCTCAAGTTGATTGACCTTCTAGGGGGAATCGATGTGGAAAATGACCAAGAATTCACGAGCCTTCATGGCAAGTTCCATTTCCCAGTTGGAAAGGTTCATTTGAATTCAGAGCAAGCCCTCGGTTTTGTTCGCGAACGCTACTCTCTTCAAGGTGGCGACAATGATCGTGGGAAAAACCAAGAAAAAGTCATTGCGGCCATTATCAAAAAATTGACCTCTACCAAGGTCTTAAGCAACTACAATGAGATTATCGGAAACCTCCAAGATTCTGTCCAAACCAATATGCAGTTGCCGACTATGATGAACTTGATCAATACCCAGTTAGAAACGGGTGGTTCTTATGAGGTGACATCTCAAGCGATTACCGGTCAAGGACGAAATGACTTGCCGTCTTATGCTATGCCTGGTTACAACCTCTATGTTATGGAGTTGGATCAAGCCAGCTTGACCAAGGCTAAGGAAACCATTCAAAAAGTAATGGAAGGAAAAGAAAAATGATTGATATCCACTCGCACATCGTCTTTGATGTGGATGATGGACCAAAGACAAGAGAAGATACGCGTGCCTTATTGGAAGAAAGCTATCGTCAAGGGGTACGGACCATTATCTCCACTTCTCATCGTCGCAAGGGGATGTTTGAAACTCCCGAAGAAAAGATTTCTGAAAATTTTCAAGAAGTGAAAAAAATTGCAACAGAGGTCGCGCCAGATTTAACGATTCATTACGGGGCAGAGATCTACTTTACCAATGATGTCTTGAAAAAACTGGAAGAAAAGATCATTCCACGTTTGGCAGAGACGCGCTTTGCACTAATTGAATTCAGCATGGGAACACCTTACAAGGACATTCATACGGCCTTGGACCGTTTGCTCCATCTAGGTGTGACACCGGTGGTGGCCCATATCGAGCGCTACAAGTGCTTGGAGAAAAATGAGGAGCGCGTGCAAGAGATGATTGACATGGGCTGCTACATGCAGATCAATAGTTCCAGTGTTCTCAAGCCTCGCCTCTTTGGGGATGAGCAAAAACAACTCAAAAAACGAGCTCGGTACTTCTTAGAAAAAGACTTGGTGCACTTTGTGGCCAGTGATATGCACAATGTGGATAAACGACCGCCTTATATGGCAGAAGCCTATCGTTTGATCAAGGAAGAATACGGAGAACAACGAGCACAAGCTCTCTTTGTCAGCAATCAAGAACTCTTGTTAGCGGATGAATTAATCTAACCAGGAAACAGGTGGAGAGATCCACACGAAGGAGTAATTAGGAAATGAACAATCAAGAAAATCAAGCAGTGGAAATTGATGTTTTCGCTATGCTGAAGACCCTATGGAAACGCAAGTTTTCGATCGTTTTGGTCGCTCTTGTCTTTGCCATTGCAGCATTTGGATACAGTGCCTTTTTAGCCAAGAAAGAATACCAAAGTACTAGCCGGATCTACGTGGTCAGTCGTCAAAACCAAGACAACAATGCCTTGACAAACTCTGATTTGCAGGCGGGTTCTTACTTGGTTAAGGACTACCGTGAAATCATTCTTTCTCAAAATGTCTTGAGCCAAGCCATCGAAGAATTGAAACTCGATATGACACCTGCTGAGTTGTCGAAAAAGATCAGTGTATCCGTTCCAACAGATACTCGTATCCTTTCGATTACGGCTAAGGACGGAAATCCAAAAGAGGCAGCTCGTATTGCCAATGGCCTTCGGAATGTAGCAGCTGAAAAGATCATTGCTGTGACCAAGGTGTCAGATGTTACGACCTTGGATGAAGCAGAAGTGCCTCAATCACCTTCCTCACCAAATATCCGACGCAATGTCCTTCTTGGCTTCATTGCTGGAGCAGGCCTCATGGTGGTTCTCATGGTCGTAGTAGAAGTCTTGGACGATCGTGTCAAGAGACCAGAAGATATCGAAGAGTTGATGGGCTTAACCTTACTTGGTATTGTGCCAGATATTAAGAAACTGTAGACTGGGGATCGCATGAATACGTTAGAAATTTCAAAAAATAAATTACAAGAAATTCGGAAGGCAGAAGAATACTTCAATGCCCTTGCGACGAATATCCAATTGAGTGGGGTGGACTTAAAAGTCATCGCTATCTCATCTGTTCAAGAAAATGAAGGGAAATCAACCACTTCAACCAACTTGGCCGTTGCCTTTGCGCGTGCGGGTTACAAGACCCTCTTGGTCGACTGTGATATCCGGAACTCTGTCATGACAGGGATTTTCCGTAGTCGGGATAAGATCCAAGGCTTGACCGACTTCTTATCTGGTCGTAGTCAATTGGACCAAATCTTGTATGCGACTGATTTTCCAAACTTGGATATCATCGAGTCTGGACAGGTCGCACCAAACCCAACAGGTCTCTTGCAAAGCAAGAACTTCACTGTGATGATGGATGCCTTGCGTGAACATTTTGACTACATCATTGTCGATACGCCTCCAATTGGGGTCGTGATCGATGCGGCGATTATCGCCCAACGCTGTGATGGAACTGTCTTGATCACAGAATCTGGTGCCAATGGACGCAAGGCTGTCCAAAAGGCCAAGGACCAATTAGAACAAACAGGCACACCTTTCTTGGGAGTAGTGCTCAATAAATTTAACATTAAAGCTGCTGAGTATGGTTCATATGGTGGATATGGATCTTACGGAGAGTACGGGAAAAAGTAAAGAATAGGATTGAGGGAAAATGGGAGAAGAAAGAATTGAACTGGAAAAACTAAATATTGTTCTCTTTCAAAGTTTAGCTGTCCTATTTTCAGCTTACATTGTGAGTCTTTTTAAGGATGCAGAATACACGTCGCAGACAATTGCCATTCTCTATCTCTTGCATTTTGTAGCCTTTTACATTAGCAATATTGCTTATCGTTTTTATAGCAGAGGCTATCTAGATGAGCTCTTTCAGGTCTTGAAATACAATGTATTTTTCGCTGTTGGGATCACCTTTACCTCTTTTATGCTCGATGGGGTCTTTTCCATCTCTCGTCGAGGGATGATCTACTTCTTTCTTTTCAATACGTTTTCCGTCTATATCATGGACCTCTTGCTCAAGAGATACCGGAAGTCTGTTTCACCACGGCGGAAAAGCTCGCGAAAGATTTTCTTGATCACAGCGACCAGTCGGATGGAAAAGGTATTTGATATTCTGCATTCACCTAGCCTCTATCATGGGGAACTGATCGGTGTCACCGTCATGGATGATACGGATTTCACCCATTCGGGTGTACGGGTGGTGCAGCCGGATCAAATGATGAACTTTGTGACCAAGGAAGTGGTGGATGAAGTGTTTATTAATCTGCCAAGTGAGGACTACAATATTAGTGACTTGGTCTCGGAGTTTGAGAGTATGGGGATCGATGTATCGGTTAATCTCAATGCCTTTAACTTCGCTTCCTTGGGCAATAAACGGGTTCGAGAAGTCGGGGGATTAAGTGTCGTCACTTTCTCAACCAATTTCTACAAGCCGAGTCACGTCTTTGCTAAACGTCTCTTGGATATTGCGGGAGCCCTCTTTGGTCTCTTGATTTGTGGACTAGTGAGTATCGTTTTGGTCCCTCTAATCCGTAAAGATGGCGGCCCTGCCTTCTTTGTACAGAAGCGGGTCGGAAAGAACGGACGGTATTTCAACTTCTATAAATTCCGCTCCATGCGCGTGGATGCCGAAGAGATTAAAAAAGATCTGATGGCGCAAAACACCATGACGGGTGGGATGTTTAAGATGGAAAACGATCCACGGGTAACCCCAGTCGGACGCTTTATCCGTAAGACCAGTCTGGATGAATTGCCACAATTTTACAATGTGTTGATCGGTGATATGAGTCTAGTCGGAACTCGTCCTCCAACGGTAGACGAATACCAAGACTATACGCCAGCCCAAAAACGCCGACTCAGTTTCAAGCCAGGGATTACAGGCCTTTGGCAAGTGAGCGGACGCAGTGAGATTACAGATTTTGACGAAGTGGTCAAACTCGACGTTGCGTATATGGATGGTTGGACGATCTGGAGAGATATTCAGATCCTGCTCAAGACCGTGAAGGTTGTACTTAGAAAAGAAGGAGCGAAGTAGGCTGTGAGTAAAGTTAGACAGATTCAATTAGGAGAACTATCCTTATTAGAAAAGTATATTGAGATTTGCACAAAACACAATCTTCGATACTATGCTTTAGGGGGCACTTTATTGGGAGCTATTCGTCACAAGGGCTTTATTCCTTGGGATGACGATATGGATTTGGGCATGCCTAGAAAAGACTATGAAAAATTTCTGGAAATTTGCCAAAACGAATTACCAAGCAATGTCATCTTGAGAATCCATGATGATAATTTAGGCAATACATCTATCATGGATACCTCACTTCAAATTGAATTTGGTGGGGTTGTGTGTAGTCCTTTTATCGATGTGTTTCCTTTAGATGGTTACCCATCAGATGGCTTCCACTATTTCTTGCACACCAATAAAATTAAGTATTACCGTGCCCTTTCCAAAATATCTGTCATCAATCGATTGCACAATCGCGACCGAGGTTTCTTTGAAAATTCAATTGTGAAGGTTTCTAAGATCCTTCACCTAGACAAATTACTAAATACTGAAAAAATCAATCAAAAGTTACAAAATACGATTAAAAAATATGACTTTGAGACAAGTGATCTCGTGGGAAATGTCTTAGGATCCTATCGCGAGAGAGAATTGGCCTACAAAGAGGTATTTGGGGAGCCACAACTCCTTGATTTTGAAACTATTAAAATCAGTGGTCATGCTGATCCGGATGCTTATTTGACAAAGATCTATGGCGATTATATGAAGTTGCCTGAAGAATCAGAGCAAAAAGGTCACTTTGAATCCACTTGGGGAGAATAAGCTTGAAAAGTTTTACAATGATGGGGGTCAGAATTGACCCTTTAACAATGGCAGAAACCGTTGCTGCTACAGAAAAATTTGTACGAGATAAAAAACCACTCCATTTGATGGGGGTCAACGCAGATAAGCTCAATCAGTGTGCGACAGACGAAGCCATCAAGAAGATAGTTAATGAATCTGAAATCATTAATGCAGACGGTGCTTCTGTTGTTCTCGCAGCGCGCTATTTGGGCTATTCTGTACCAGAGCGCGTGGCAGGTATTGATTTGATGCAGGAATTGCTCCATTTGGCCAATGAAAAAGGCTACTCTGTCTACTTCTTCGGGGCAAAAGAGGAAGTCTTGACAGATATGTTAACTATCTTTAAAAAGGATTATCCGAATCTCCGAGTAGTGGGGCATCGCAATGGCTATTTCTCTGCTGAAGAGGAAGAGGCTATTCAAGAAGATATTCGTGAGAAGAATCCAGATTTTGTCTTTGTCGGCATTACCTCTCCTAAAAAAGAGTACTTGATCCAGAAGTTTATGGACAATGGAGTCAACTCTGTCTTTATGGGAGTGGGAGGAAGCTTTGATGTCCTTTCAGGACATATCAAGCGGGCACCTATGTGGATGCAAAAGGCCAATCTGGAATGGTTATTCCGTGTGGCCAATGAACCAAAACGCCTCTTTAAGCGCTATTTTGTAGGAAATGCCACTTTTATTAAGAGAGTAGTACATGAAAAACGGAAAGCAAAAAAATAATATTCTGCACATTTCGCGGACCATGGATATCGGTGGGGCAGAGCGCATTGTCTATCAGTTGGCGACAGACCTCAAGGATGAATTTGACCAGGTTCATGTTGCGTCTACTGGTGGATTGTGGGAAGAAAAACTAGCAGAGAATGGGATTCAACACCATCGGATTCTAGATGTCGATAGCAAACAGCCAGCTACTGTCCTCAAGATTCTTGCTAGTCTTTCCAAGATCATCAAAGAAAATGAGATCACTATTGTTCACACCCATCACCGGATGGCTGCTTTCTATATTCGTTTGCTGCAGATGCGCCATCCAAAATTGATCCATGTCTATACAGCCCATAATGTTTTCAAGGATAAATTACCACTTTATAAATTCGCCCTAGGAAAGGCTCGAACGGTTGCTGTCAGTCAAGCTGTCCAGGGAAATATCCTTAATGATGTAGGGTCAAAAAACTCTATTGTGATTTATAATGGAGTGAAAATGAAACAAAGTGAGCATACAGTAAATGAAATTACTCAGTGTGACGGTATCAAAATAGGCTGTATCGCTCGCCTGTCCGAACAAAAAGGGTTACCCTATCTGATCCAAGCCATGTCACTTGTGACAAATCCAAGTGTATCCTTGTTTCTTATCGGTGACGGAGAATTAAAAAATGATTTGATAAATCAAACAAAAGAGTTGAATCTGGAAGAAAGAATTCATTTTTTGGGCTACCGTAGTGACGTGGTAGAGTGTATCAATAGCTTTGACTTTTGTGTTCTTCCATCGATCTTTGAAGGATTTGGATTGGTTGCAATCGAGGCCTTTATGAACGGCAAAACGATGATTGCAACAGATATTCCAGGTGTGAACGAAGTGGTGAATTCTGGCAATGGGATCCTCGTCCCAGCTGAGGATCCGCAGGCCTTAGCTCAAGCAATTAAAAAATTGGCAGAGGATCCTGAGAAAAGAGCCTCTTTAGCTGCTCGAGCAAAAAGAGATTATGATAACAAGTTTAGCTATCCGATCTTTTTAGACAACTATCGGAACTTTTACCAATCGATGAGGAAGGGTTCAAAATGAAAAAAGTAATGTTAGTGTTTGGGACGCGTCCAGAAGCCATTAAAATGTGTCCTTTGGTCAATGAACTCAAACAACACGATACCATTGAAACTGTAGTCTGTGTAACAGGGCAGCACAAGGAAATGCTGGACCAAGTGTTAGACGTTTTTCGTGTTGTTCCAGACTATAATCTTGGCATTATGAAGGCCAATCAAACCTTGTTTACTATTACGACCTCTATCTTGGAAAAAATCCAACCAGTCTTGGAGCAAGAAAAACCTGATATTGTCCTCGTCCATGGAGATACCACAACCACCTTTGCAACAGCTTTGGCGGCCTTTTATATGGGCATCAAAGTGGGGCATGTGGAGGCAGGGCTTCGGACTTACAATCTTCAAAGCCCATATCCTGAAGAGTTTAACCGTCAAGCTACTTCCATAGTGGCAGATTACAATTTTGCTCCAACCCAGGTTTCAAAAGAGAATCTTCAAAAAGAAGGACGGACCAATATTTTCGTTACGGGAAATACCGTTATTGATGCCTTAAAAACTACAGTCCAAGAAGACTACGACCACCCTATATTGGAATGGGCGAAAGGAAGCAAGCTCATCATGTTGACGGCCCACCGTCGAGAAAATCTTGGAGAACCCATGGAGCACATGTTCCGTGCGGTCAACCGGATTTTAGAAGAGTTTGAAGATGTCAAGGTAGTCTATCCTATTCACAAAAATCCAAAGGTCAGAGAATTGGCTAGCAAGATTTTTGGAGAGAATGAGCGAATGAAAATCATTGAGCCTTTGGAAGTGATTGATTTTCATAATTTCATGAACCAAAGCTATATGATCTTGACAGACTCAGGTGGTGTCCAAGAAGAAGCACCTTCTTTAGGAAAACCCGTCCTTGTCATGCGTGATACGACAGAGCGTCCAGAAGGTGTGGCTGCAGGGACTTTGAAATTGGTCGGAACAGAAGAAGAAAACATCTATCGCAACTTCAAGCTCCTTCTGGAAGACCAAGATGAATACGAGAAGATGAGCCAGGCAAGTAATCCTTATGGGGATGGAACGGCTTGTCAACAGATTGTAGAAATTATCATGAAGGGATTAGCATAATGGAAAAGGTTTCGATTGTCATACCGGTCTATAATGTCGAGGAGTATTTACAGTATAGTGTCGGTAGTCTTAGACAACAGACCTATTCAAATATCGAAATCATCCTAGTCGATGATGGATCGACTGATCGATCAGGAGAAATTTGCGACCAGTATGCTCAGGAAGATGACCGTATTCGAGTGCTCCATCTTCAAAATGGAGGATTGTCTAATGCTCGAAATACAGGAGTGAAAGCTGCGACAACTGACTGGATTATCTTCCTTGATTCAGATGATTATTATGACATTAGAACAGTCGAATATTTGGTTAGCTTAAAAGAACAGTATAAAGTTGACCTTGTATCGACACCGGTTATTGAAGTCAGAAATCATGAGGACAAAGATTTTTCAGGAGATCTAAATGAAAAAAGTTCAAGGAAATTAGATCGTCATACAGCCCTCAAAGAAATGTTCTATGGTCACCACGTTGGGACCCATTCAGGAGGTAAACTCTACAAGAAAGAGATCTTACTCCAACATCCCTATCCAGAAGGAATGATTTATGAAGATTTGGCTGTTGCTTATGAACATATTGCTGCTTGTAAGGAAATTGCAGTTAGCGATCTAAATCTTTATAAATACTATCGAAGACCAGGGAGTATCGTCAATTCTTCTTATAGCGATCGGCTCTTGGATTTCTACAAGGCCATGGAATGGAACAGAGCCTATGTCGAGAGAGACTATCCTGATGATCCGGAAATGAAAAAAGCGCTCAATACCCGCTATGTCTTTAATGGCTTGCATGTGGTCCATGCTATGCTGGGTTCTCATATGTATGATCAGGTTAACAAAATTCGCAAAGAGTATCGTCGCTATTGGAAAGATATTCTAATCAATTCACATATTACAAGAAAAAATAAACTCAAATACCTTCTTTTGCTCCTTTCTCCTCATTTGTATCAAAAGGTGAGAGCAAAACTAGGCTAGATTGCTAAATAGCCATGTTCTAGAGAAGGAAAAAGAGACAACATCAGGAGGTTTAGGATGATTTATGCAGGGATTTTAGCAGGTGGAACAGGCTCACGGATGGGGATTACGGATATGCCCAAACAATTTTTGGATTTGGGTGGACGTCCTATTTTAATCCACACGGTTGAGAAGTTCTTATTGGTCCATGAGATTCAAAAGATTGTATTGGGGATTCATCCGGACTGGATGACCTATACGGAAGATCTGGTCGACAAGTACTTGGCTTCTTATAAGGATCGGATCTTGGTTGTAGAGGGAGGAAGTGACCGCAACTCTACCATCGAAAACATTATCACAGCTATCGATGAGCTGCAGCCTTTGACAGATGAGGATATTATCGTCACCCATGATTCGGTTCGTCCCTTTGTTAGCCTAAAAACTATCCAAGAAAACATTGAATTGGCCAAGAGCCATGATGTTGTGGATACAGTGGTCGAAGCGACGGATACCATTGTTCAAAGCTTGGACAATACCTTTATCACGGATATTCCTGAACGCCAATACCTCTATCAGGGTCAAACCCCTCAAACCTTCAAAATGAAAGACTTTCTTGCCTTGTATCATGATTTAAGTGACCAACAAAAAGAAGTCTTGACAGATGCCTGCAAGATCTTTGTCATCAATGGTAAAAAAGTTGCCCTTGCAAAAGGGGAATATTCCAATATTAAAATTACGACGATTACAGATTTGAAAATTGCACGCGGTATGATTGAGGACAATTAATATGTTGAACCAAATCTTTCAGCTGACCCAGCCGAAAAATATCACCATCAAATACCAAGAAGAAGACATGAGCCGTGGAGACAAGGTGTTAATACGCCCTTATTACATGGCTATTTGTCATGCGGACCAACGTTACTATCAAGGAAAACGGGATCCTAAGGTGCTTAAAAAGAAATTACCCATGGCCCTGATCCATGAGTCGTCTGGTATCGTGGTAGCGGATCCTACGGGAACCTATCAACCAGGACAGATTGTGGCCATGGTTCCCAATCAACCTCCTCATCAAACAGAGGGTGTCTTCTTTGAAAATTATTTGGAGGGGACGCACTTCTTGTCTAGTGGCTTTAATGGTTTTATGCAGGAAGTCGTTGCCTTACCGCTGGATCGTGTAGTGGCTTACCCAGAGGAAGTTCGGGGCCCAGTCACAGCTTTAGCGGAATTTAGTAGTGTTGCCATGCATGCCATTCATCGCTTTGACCTCATTGCCCACAAACGAAGAGAGTCCGTTTTGATTTTAGGAGATGGTAGTCTTTCATATGTGGTTGCGACATCTTTGCACTATCTTTACCCAGATTTGAAGATAACTGTAGTTGGGCGCAACAATGATAAACTGCAATTGTTTAATTTCATTCATCAAGCAATTTTGACCAGCGAGTTGACAGACGATCAACGGTTTGACCACGCCTTTGAGTGTACTGGTGGTCAAGGAAGCGAACCAGCCATCAATGATATTATTGATCATATCAAACCCCAAGGAACCGTGATGTTGATGGGGGTTAGTGATAACCGGGTCGCGGTTAATACAAGAGATGTTCTTGAAAAGGGCTTGACTTTTGTGGGGTCTTCTCGCTCAGGTCGTGAGGATTTTGAGCGGGCTGTAGAGATGCTGGCTAATCGTCGGGTCCAAAGTCGTTTGAAAAACATTATCCACGTTGATGGAGAAGTTCAAACCATTCCAGATATTCATCGAGCTTTTGCGACGGATTTGATCACACCGTTTAAAACGGCCTTCAAGTGGGGATTGTAGACAGTCATGAAAGTGTTAAAAAATTACGCCTATAATCTCTCCTACCAGTTGCTGGTGATTATCTTACCGATTATTACCACTCCTTATGTGACACGGGTCTTTAGCTCGAATGACTTAGGAACCTATGGTTATTTCAACTCCATCGTCACCTATTTTATCCTTTTGGCGACGCTAGGAGTGGCTAACTACGGAACCAAGGAGATTTCAGGACACCGCAATGACATCCAAAAGAATTTCTGGGGGATTTATACCCTCCAATTGGGAGCGACCTTTGTTTCCATCCTGCTCTATGTCTTGCTGTGCTTGGCGCTTCCTTCTATGCAAAACCCTGTGGCCTATATCTTAGGGCTCAGTTTGGTTTCAAAGGGACTCGACATCTCCTGGCTCTTTCAGGGATTAGAGGATTTTCGTAAGATTACCGTTCGAAATATCACGGTCAAACTGGTTGGAGTCATCTCCATCTTCTTGTTTGTCAAATCTGCCAATGATTTGTATCTCTATGTATTCTTACTCACCATCTTTGAGCTCTTAGGTCAGCTCAGTATGTGGTTACCTGCTCGGGAGTTCATTGGGAAAGCCCATTTTGATTTGGCTTATGCACGGGTGCATTTAAAACCGGTCATTCTGCTCTTTTTACCGCAGATTGCTATTTCCCTCTATGTCACCTTGGATCGGACTATGCTGGGGGCTCTCGCCTCTACAAAGGATGTAGGGATTTACGACCAGGCCTTGAAATTGGTTAATATTTTGCTGACCCTTGTGACGTCTTTAGGAAGTGTCATGCTTCCGCGCGTGGCGAGTCTCTTGGCTTCAGGAGATCACAAGGCTGTCAATAAGATGCACCAAATGTCCTTTTTGATCTATAATTTGGTCATCTTCCCAATCATTGCGGGTATGCTGATCGTCAACGATGACTTTGTTCGATTCTTCTTAGGAAAGGATTTCCAAGATGCTCGCTATGCCATCGCTATCATGATCTTCCGTATGTTCTTCATCGGATGGACCAATATCATGGGGATTCAAATTCTCATCCCGCATGATAAGAACAAAGAATTTATGCTGTCAACTACGATTCCTGCTATCGTCAGTGTCGGGTTGAATGTGCTCTTCTTACCTCATTTTGGTTTTATCGGTGCAGCCATTGTATCCGTCTTAACAGAATCCTTGGTATGGCTGATTCAACTGTACTATACTCGTCATTACCTCAAGGAAGTTCCAATTATCGGGTCTATGACAAAAATTATGTTTGCATCTGCTGTGATGTATGGCCTTTTGCTCCTTATAAAACCATTCCTACATTTCACCCCTACCCTGAATGTACTCGTGTATGCGGTGCTTGGTGGGATCATTTATCTGATCGCTATCCTATCTCTGAGAGTGGTAGATGTGAAAGAATTAAAACAACAATTTTTAAATAAACAGTAGAGAGTAGAAAGGAAGGATATGAATTTTTAAGTAAACAAAATCTTTAGAAAAGAATGCTATAGCAGGGGTGTTCCCTAAGCAGGCATTCCAATCTAGACAGAATGAGCTTTTCTTTAAAAATTCTTTATCAGGTAATTTAATGATAAAAATGAAATTTGACGATCTACTGGTTGGTTTTGTCGTCTCGATTGTGATCTTCTTTAATACAATATCCACTACGATGTTAAATAAGGGCTTTTTGCATGTTGGTGCGAGCTCCCTCTTAGTGGTTGTAGCTCTCTTATTGCTTCGTTTTTTTAATAAAATCTCGATTCCCTATCATTATCTAATCTTGTCTGCCATGTTATTGATGGTAGCTGTTATGGTTTATTTTAAGACAGATAAGTTAAATTTCTTAGTTTATTCTCTCTTAATGATTTTGCTGGTCAATGCGGATAGGAAAGTCATTTTAAAAACTTATGTAGGTGTTGCAGGTACGATTGTCCTTACAGTATTTCTATTGTCACTGTTAAAGGTTGTTCCAAACTTACAATATAGTCGGGGTGCTGTTATCCGTAATTCATTTGGGTTTATCTATCCAACAGATTTCGCAGCCCATTGTTTCTACCTTTATGTCGCAATCTCCTATTTGCTAAAAGATCGGTATATTGGCTTACGATCTCTGAGTGGCGTTCTTCTAGCTCTCTTTATTATCAAGTTCTGTGACGCTCGTATGAATGCGATCTCGCTTTTGGTCGCTGTCTTGCTCTTTCTCTTCTTTTATTTCACAAAGGAGAAGAAGCTGAAGTTGTATCACTTGTTGCCCTATTCGGTCATCCTTTTTTCAAGTGGAATGATCTACTTGACCTATCATTTCTCCTGGTCATCTCCACTTTATGTCCAAATTAATCAATTCATTACTGGTCGGTTAGCCCTGGGTAAAAATGCTTTTAATTTATACCCTTTGAATTGGTTCGGAACAAGAGAGGTTCAGTTTATTGGATCCGGAGGAAGCACAGAGTCTGTCCTCAATTATAATTATGTCGATTCGTCTTATGTTCAGATGTTATTTACATATGGTGTCGTACCGGTTGCTTTATTAGTCGGCATTTATGTCATTGTTTCAAAATATGAATTCAAGAAGGGGCGTTATTTATTTGTTGCGATCTTGTCCCTCATTGCGATTAACTGTATGATTGAAGCATTTTGGTTTGTACCGACTTATAACATCTTTATGTTCACACTCTTTGCGACAGAAGTTGTCAAGAAAAAGCCGGCCAATTCCCTCTCTTATAGTGAGGAAATTGGGGGGATTTGAAGATCTAATCTATAGCTATGAGTCTATGATACAGCTGAGAGCTTAGATATATTTTAAAATAGAAAAATAATGGAGTCTACTATGTACGATTATCTGATTGTTGGTGCTGGTTTGTCTGGAGCCATTTTCGCACATGAAGCTACTAAACGTGGTAAAAAAGTAAAAGTGATTGACAAGCGAGATCACATCGGTGGAAATATCTACTGCGAGGAGGTTGAAGGCATCAACGTCCATAAGTACGGTGCCCACATTTTCCATACGTCCAACAAAAAAGTGTGGGACTATGTCAACCAGTTCGCTGAATTCAACAACTATATCAACTCACCAATTGCTAACTACAAGGGCAGTCTGTACAATCTTCCCTTTAACATGAATACCTTCTACGCTATGTGGGGAACCAAGACTCCTCAAGAAGTCAAGGACAAGATTGCCGAGCAAACAGCTGACATGAAAGATGTTGAACCGAAGAACTTGGAAGAACAAGCTATCAAATTGATCGGTCCAGATATCTACGAAAAGTTGATTAAGGGCTATACTGAAAAGCAATGGGGACGTTCTGCCACAGACCTTCCACCCTTTATCATCAAACGTCTTCCAGTTCGTTTGACCTTTGATAACAACTACTTTAATGACCGTTACCAAGGAATTCCAATCGGTGGTTACAACGTCATCATTGAAAATATGTTGGGCGATGTAGAAGTAGAACTTGGTGTTGACTTCTTTGCCAATCGTGAAGAGCTAGAAGCTTCAGCTAACAAAGTAGTCTTTACAGGAATGATTGACCAATACTTTGATTACAAACATGGTGAGTTGGAATATCGTAGTCTTCGCTTTGAACACGAAGTCTTGGATGAAGAAAACTATCAAGGGAATGCCGTGGTCAACTATACCGAACGTGAGATTCCTTATACTCGGATCATTGAGCATAAGCACTTTGAGTATGGTACACAACCTAAGACAGTCATCACCCGTGAATACCCCGCTGACTGGAAACGTGGGGATGAACCCTACTACCCAATCAATGATGAAAAGAACAACGCCATGTTTGCTAAGTACCAAGAAGAAGCTGAGAAAAACGACAAGGTTATCTTCTGTGGACGTTTGGCAGACTATAAATACTACGACATGCACGTGGTCATTGAGCGTGCTCTAGAAGTCGTAGCAAATGAGTTTGATTGAAAGAAACCATAATCTATGAAATACTACTTAAAAGAAGAATTCCTGCATGATATCAACGCAAAGAACGCAGGAAATAAAGCACGTAATGACGTAGAAAGTATTGTGAAAGAAGAAGGCTATCATCCCTTGGTCCTTTCTGTCGACAATTGGTATCAGATGAGTACCCTTGAGGCTCAACGCCATAAGGCAAAGGCTTTTGGTCAAGCCTTGGATCAACTAAAGCAAGGAGATGAGTTGCTGATCCAGTTTCCGATGCTTCACCATAGTTTTTTCTCAACCCATTTGGTTAAAAAAGCACAAAAAAGAGGGATTAAAGTCTATCTCTTGATTCATGACCTAGAAGTGCTTCGCCATGCCAATATGACTTCACTACCTTTAAAACACAGAATTCGGATGTACCTTCAAGAAGCAAGTTTTCTCAAGGCAGCTGATGGGATCATCGCCCACAATCCAGTTATGAAATCTGTCTTGGTGGATAAAGGAATTGCGGAAGATAAGATTATCAGCCTTGGTATTTTTGACTATTTAATTCCAGATTTCCAAGAAAAAAGTGGCCAAACAAAAGACCAGCCGATGATTGTGGCGGGTAATTTGGCCCAGGAAAAAGCTGGTTATCTCTATGCTCTTCCTGCAGAACCTGCCTATAATCTCTATGGTGTTGGTTTTGATGAGAGTAGAGCTTTAGAGAATGAAACTTACTTTGGCTCCTTCCTACCGGATGAGCTTCCTGCAGCCCTTGAGGGTGGTTTTGGACTTGTCTGGGATGGGGATAGTGCGGAAACCTGTAGTGGTGTCTTTGGCGAGTACCTTCGCTACAACAACTCTCACAAGGCGTCGCTTTATCTAGCATCGGGCTTTCCGCTGGTGGTGTGGAAACAGTCAGCCTTGTCTCATTTTGTGCTTGAGAAGGGCTGCGGGATTGCAGTAGAGTCGCTTCATGATTTGAAGGAGACAATCGACAATCTTTCAGATGCCGATTACCAAGATTTGGTAGACAATGCCAAGCGTGTTGGCCAAGAAATCCGAGATGGTCACTATTTAAAGACAGCCTTGAAGCATTTATCATAAGATCAAAAGAAGTCAGACAGACTTCTTTTTTTAGTTTTTCAAAAAAATATCACTAATTTTAAAAATTTGCCTTATAAAACTTTTCATCGCTGAAACCGTGTGGTAAAATGATTAACGTATAAAATTTGTATAAAGGGAAGTTTATATGAAAAAGAAAGATCTTATTTTTTATGCCGGAGCGGCAGTCTTGATGGCTGTATCTGCTCAGGGAGTCAGTGCAGATGAGCTGGTTTCAAACGAGGCCACTACTACTGAAGGCAACCAAGTACAAGCTGAAAAAGTGCCAGAAGTAGCCGTTGCTGAAAAGTCGGTAGCACCTGTTGCAAGCAACTATGCAGCACCAGCAAATGTGACCGAACAGCCTGTAGCACCTGTGAACAAGGCCGCGGCTTCAGAAAGTGGGGCTCCATCTGTGGAGAAAGCTACAGAAGCATCGACTACTGAGAAAGAAGAAACTCCTCTTCCGTCTAATACAGGAAGCACGACCTTCTTTAACACAGGCGCTCACGCTCCTGCTGGTCGCTCAACAGATGTAGCGGTTCAGCCAAAATCATTCGTTGATGTGAGTAGCCACAACGGAGACATTAGTATTGGCGACTACCGTACCCTAGCTAATAAAGGCGTAGGCGGTGTCGTTGTCAAATTGACAGAAGACACTTGGTACAAGAACCCGAATGCGGAGAACCAAATTCGTAATGCACAAGCTGCGGGTCTGCAAGTATCGACCTACCACTTCTCACGCTATACTTCTGAGGAAGCAGCGCGTGCAGAAGCACGATTCTACATTGCAGAGGCGCAACGCTTGAATCTTCCAAAGAACACCCTCATGGTCAATGACTTTGAGGATGCCAAGATGCAGCCAAACATTAACCGCAACACCCAAGCCTGGGCGGACGAAATGCGTAAAAATGGTTACAGCAACTTGATGTTCTACACCAGTGCTAGCTGGTTGGATGAAAACAACCTTCGTAAGAAAGGTCCTGTCAACACCGCTCAATTTGGGCTTCAGAATTTCTGGGTTGCCCAATACCCTTCCCCAAAACTATCTGTAAACGATGCGAAAAGCTTGCGTTACAATGGGAAAGCTGGCGCGTGGCAGTTTACTTCTCAAGCGGAATTGCTTCCAGGAAAACACCTCTTTGACCACAGTGTGGACTATACCGGTCGCTTTACAGCGAACGCAAAACCTGCAGCGGATCCAACAGAAGGCAGCTTAAGTGGGAAGATTGACATTGTCAATAACGATACTATGACGGGCCGCTTTGACGTTGTCATCTCAAATGTTAAGGCACCAAATGGAGTTCGAAGTGTTTCTGTACCGATCTGGTCAGAAACAGGTGGTCAAGATGACCTTGTTTGGTATACAGCCAACCGTCAAGCAAACGGAACCTATACTGTTAATGTAAAAGCGTCCGATCATAAAAACTCAACCGGTCTTTATAATGTTCACCTTTACTATGTTCAGAATAATGGACAAATGACGGGTGTGGGTGGAACAACGACGACAGTAGCCATTGGAAAGAAAAATCAGACACCAGTATCAGCTGATTTGACTATTGCAAAATCAGAAAAAGATGGCACCTTCACCATCACAGCTAAGAACCTTCAAGGCTTCGATGGCTACAAGGAAGTGAAGATTCCATTCTGGTCTCATGCTAATGGGATGAAAGACATTATCTGGTATACTCCGACTCGCCAGGCAGACGGTTCTTATACTGTAACGGCCAAAGCCAGTGACCACGAAAACGCTGATGGCAAGTATGAAGCGCAGGTCTTCTATGTAGATGCCCAAGGTCAAAACAAATTTGTGAAAAAGGCCTTTATCGATTATACGGCGACAAAACCGGCCAATGCTGTCGCAGCTGATCTGACCATTACAAAATCAGAAAAAGACGGCACCTTCACCATCACGGCTAAGAATCTTCAAGGCTTCGACGGCTACAAGGAAGTGAAGATTCCATTCTGGTCTCATGCCAATGGGATGAAAGATATCATCTGGTACACTCCAAGTCGCCAGGCAGACGGTTCTTATACCGTAACAGCCAAAGCAAGCGATCACGAAAATGCTGATGGCAAATACGAAGCGCAGGTCTTCTATGTAGATGCCCAAGGTCAAAACAAATTTGTGAAAAAGGCCTTTATCGATTACACAGCTTCTAAGCCATCTGCTGATCTGATCATTACAAAATCAGAAAAAGACGGCACCTTCACCATCACGGCTAAGAATCTTCAAGGCTTCGATGGCTACAAGGAAGTGAAGATTCCATTCTGGTCTCATGCCAATGGGATGAAAGATATCATCTGGTACACGCCAACTCGCCAGGCAGACGGTTCATATACTGTAACAGCCAAGGCTAGTGACCACGGAAACGCTGATGGCCAGTATGAAGCGCAAGTCTTCTATGTGGACGCTCAAGGCCAAAACAAGTTTGTCAAAAAAGCCTTTATTGATTACAAAAATCAATCTCGTCCAACCGGTACTCTCTTGATCCAAAACAACAACAAGGATACAGGAACATTTGATGTCATCATCAAGGATGTCTACAGCCCTAAAGGGGTGCAGACTGTGCAAGTTCCTACTTGGTCTGATAAGGACGGCCAAGACGATATTCGCTGGTATGAAGCAACACGCCAAGCGAACGGAGATTACAAGGTATCGGTCAAAGCGAGCGATCACAAGAACTCTACTGGTAAGTACCATGTTCACCTCTATTACATTCAAAATGATGGATCTCGGATTGGTATTGGTACCACAACAACAGACGTAGAAGTTAGAAATGCCATGACCAAGACGCAAGCTTCTATTAAGAATGTTAATGCAACGAACGGGACTTATACAGTAGCTGTAGATCAAGCACCTCAGGGACGTCAGATTAAGAATATTCGTGTCGCAGCTTGGTCTAAAGCGCATCAAGAAAATCTTTACTGGTATTCCGCAACGCCGACAGGTATGCACACAGAGATCACTGTCTCTGCCAATAATCACGGTAATGAAGCGGGCAACTATACCACTCACGTCTATGTAGACTACAAAGATGGGGGAGTTGAAGGCTTTAACCTCGGTCAGACATCCTTGTCTCCACGAAATCAAAAGGTGAATCCACAGACAACCTATTATTCTCAACGGGATCCTCGTTGGGCTGGGAAATATTACGGTGTGAGCAATGTCGATCAGTCAGGTTGTGTGCCAACCTCTCTTGCTATGACCTTTACAGATATCCTAGGTAAAACTATTTTGCCAACAACAGTAGCTGATTATCTCTACAACAATACGGATTCATTCAACAAAGGTGAAGCAGGAACAGATTCTGATGGGATTGTAGCTGCCACTCGTAACTGGGGCTTGAAGAGCCAATTGATTAATGGAGCTGGAGGCATTGCAGAAGCCCTCATGGCTGGCAAGCATGTACTTGCTGCAGTAGGTAATAGCCAATTTACTAGTGATCCTTATACTCATGAATTGGTCTTGCATGGTTATGACAATGGAAGAACCTATGTTCGCGATCCATATAATAGCGGCAACAACGGCTGGTACTCCATCAATTATCTTCACTCTATTAAGAGTAAGGACCCGATGGATAACAAGCTTGGAGCACCTTTCTTCTCAATTTTTGCATAAGCTAATCAGAAGGCCAATCTGGCCTTCTGTTTTCTTTAAAAATAGGATTCTTCTCATGATATTGTTTCTTGATCCGGCGGTTTGTGCTATAATACTACTATGTGGGTACAACCGTATAAAAAATTGTAAGGAAGATACATGAAAAAGAAAGATCTTATTTTTTATGCTGGGACAGCCGTTTTGTTGGCTTTTTCGACACAACAAGTCAAAGCCGATGAGCAACATGCGTCTGATCAAACACCAGAAAATACATCAGCTATCGTTGCAACAACAACTTCATCAGAAGCACAGAATACCGCGAGCGAAGAAGTGGGAGTTGAGAAAGGTATTCAGACAGAAAATACCGTTGCAACAGAGGCAGCACCTGTCACACCGACTCTTAGCAATAACCAGTCTTCTGACAAGGGCACTAGCGACAAGGTTGTATCAGAGCAACCAGCACCAGCTGTGGTAGCTAGTCGTGCACCATATGGCGCACGCGCACGAGTGGTAGCAGCAAGAAATGAGAGTGTTCCTCAACAGGAATCTCCGGTTTCCGCAGATTTGACTATTGCAAAATCAGAGTCAGACGGCACCTTTACCATTACGGCTAAGAATCTTCAAGGCTTGGATGGTTATGAAGAAGTGAAGATTCCATTCTGGTCTTATGCCAATGGGATGAAAGACATCATCTGGTACACTCCAAATCGTCAAGCAGATGGTTCTTATACCGTAACAGCCAAAGCCAGTGACCACGAAAACGCGGATGGCAAGTACGAAGCGCAAGTCTTCTATGTGGATGCCAAAGGCCAAAACAAGTTTGTCAAGAAAGCCTTTATTGACTACACAGCTCCTAAACCATCTGCTGATCTAACCATTACGAAATCAGAGTCAGACGGCACCTTTACCATTACGGCTAAGAACCTTCAAGGCTTCGATAGCTACAAGGAAGTGAAGATTCCATTCTGGTCTCATGCCAATGGGATGAAAGATATCATCTGGTACACTCCAAGTCGTCAAGCAGATGGTTCATATACTGTAACAGCCAAAGCCAGTGACCACGAAAATGCTGATGGCAAATACGAAGCGCAAGTTTTCTATGTGGATGCTAACGGACAAAACAAGTTTGTCAAGAAAGCCTTTATTGACTACACAGCTCCTAAACCATCAGCCGATCTGACCATTACAAAATCAGAAAAAGACGGTACTTTCACTATTACAGCTAAGAACCTTCAAGGTTTCGATGGTTATAAAGAAGTGAAGATTCCATTCTGGTCTCATGCCAATGGGATGAAAGACATCATCTGGTACACTCCAACTCGCCAGGTAGACGGTTCATATACTGTAACAGCCAAAGCTAGTGACCACGAAAACGCTGATGGTCAGTATGAAGCGCAAGTCTTCTATGTGGATGCCAAAGGACAAAACAAGTTTGTCAAGAAAGACTTTATTGATTTCAAAAATCAATCACGTCCAACTGCTAGTCTCTTAATCCAAAACAACAACAAGGATGCGGGTACCTTTGATGTCATCATCAAGGATGTCTATAGCCCTAAAGGTGTGCGGACTGTGCAAGTCCCAACTTGGTCTGATAAGGATGGCCAAGACGATATTCGCTGGTATGAAGCGACTCGTCAATCAAATGGAGACTACAAGGTATCGGTCAAAGCGAGCGATCATAAAAACTCTACTGGTAAGTACCATATTCACCTTTACTATATCCAAAATGATGGTTCTCGTGTGGGTGTCGGTTCAACGACTACAGAAGTTGAATTCCGAAATGCTCAGACGAAGACACAAACAGGGATCAAGAATGTCAATTCTGGTGCTGGAACCTATACGGTAACGGTGGATCAAGCGCCTCAGGGCCGTCGGATTAAGAACATCCGTGTCGCAGCCTGGTCTCAAGCGCACCAAGAAAATCTTTTCTGGTATTCAACAGCACCTTCTGGAATGCATACAGAAGTGCAGGTCTCTGCAGCCAATCACCAGTACCAATCAGGTAACTATACCACTCACGTCTATGTGGATTATGTCGATGGTGGCGTTGAAGGCTTTAACCTTGGTCAAACAGCCCTTCATCCCCGTGCGACAGTAGATCAAACTGCTTTTAGTCCTCGTGTAACGAATGGGCAACGGGACCGTGTCTTACGGGCAGCAGCTAGTTTAGTTGGTGTTCGTGGCGGAACTGCAGCTCACCATCAATTGGTCAATGATTACAACAGTGTCAAACCACTTCCTGTAGGTTATGCAGTGAAGACGACCGATGATTGGTGTGATATCTTTGTCACAACGGTCTTCCAGCGTGAGGGCTTGAGTGGTTTGATTGGTCGTGAATGTGGAGTCGAACGTCACATTCAGATCTTCAAACGTTTGGGCATTTGGAATGAAGATGGGACCACTACACCAAAAGCAGGGGACATTATCACCTTTAACTGGGATCAAAATAGCCAGCAAAATAATGGTTTTGCGGATCACATCGGAATTGTTGAGAGCGTCTCAAATGGGATCATTCATACCATTGAAGGAAACTCCAACAACCAAGTCCGTCGCAATACCTATCGGATCGGACATGGCAATATCCGTGGATTTGCAACCCCTCGCTATCAATAATAAAAAGGGAGTGGGAAAGAACTCCGACTAGTAAAAAAGAGTTCGTCTTCCCACCCCCGCACAGTTGATTAGGTCATCTTTGGAGCTTAAAAAGAGAACAAAGATGCCAATCAACCACTGCGTCATACAGTTATTTCTATCAAATATAAAAGGCTGAACAGTTTTTGTCCAGCCTCTTTTTGTGGCTTCTTTTTTAGTCTCCCAACCCTTCTTCAAAACTCTTGGAAGGCGCCTCAACTTGTATGGTTTCAAGCGTTAATGGATTGGTGAAGGTCAAGCGATGGGCATGGAGCATGAGTCGCTCTCTGCGTTCAGGGTTATAGAGAGGATCCCCGACAATCGGGTGCCCATGATGGGAGAGATGAACCCGGATCTGATGGGTACGCCCCGTCTTGAGCTGGCATTTGACCAGGCTGTTTCGCCCGATTTTTTTCAGTTGCGTCACCTGGGTTTCTGCGTACTGTCCCTTGCGTGGATCGACCAGGCGCTTGCGCCGATCGTGGCGATCACGTCCGATTTTATCCTTGTAGATGATGGTCTTTTGCGCTAAATTTCCTTGGATCAAGGCCCAGTACTCGCGTTGGATTTTTTTATCTTCCAAAATTCGGTTGAGTATAGGCAGAATAAAAGGATTCTTGGCAAATAGAATCGCTCCGCTGGTTTCCTTATCTAACCGGTGCACGACGTAGCAGGTGGATCCAACATAGCTGGAAACATGGTTGAGAAGAGCAATTTCCATCGGTTCGTTGGCATGGGTTTTCATGCCTTCGGGCTTATTGACGATGATGACGTGCTCATCCTGATAGAGTTCTTCGACGAGACTGGGGTCTCCTTCAAGGAGCTCTTTTTCAGGGTAATCGTCTGCGTCAAAGGTCAGCTGGATCTGGTCTCCTTTTTGAACGGGGCTTTGCCAGTTGATGGTCTCTCTATTCACCAAGACGTGTTTTTTGACTCGTAAAAAATGCCGGATCTTACGGGGGATGAGGAAGTAGTCTTCAAGGAGCTCTTTCACAGTCATTTGGGGAAAGGATTCTGGAATGGTAAATTGATAGTTCATGACCCTATTGTAGCAAAATCTAAGCTTAAAGAAAACTAAATGAGAAATAGCGAGGAGCTATCTTTTCTTGCTAGGACAAGGATAAGGTGTTACAATAACAGGTATGAATAGAATAAAAGAATTATTTGAAAACCTGATCACTTTTTTTAGAAAGGATCATCCGCCCAAAGCGGTGGCAGAAGAAGTGCCCAACACGGAATTGCCGGAAGAGACAGTGGAGCCAACTTATAGTCGCTCAGGCAAGCACAGAAGCAAGCCTCTCTCTCAGCACCCCTTCCGTCGTTTTTGGCGCCGATTCCATTTGACTAAGATTCTCCTGATCATTGGACTAGGCTTTAGTCTCTTGACAGGGGGCTATCTCTTCTATCTTGCTAAGACGACCAACGTCAAGGATTTGCAGAATGCACTGAAGGCGACCACCATTATCTATGATAAGAATGGGGACCAGGCTGGAAGTTTGACCGGGCAAAAAGGAACCTACGTCGAACTCGATGCCATTAGTGAGAATCTGCAAAATGCCGTGGTCGCAACAGAGGACCGGAGCTTTTACAAGAATAGCGGGATCAATTATGGTCGCTTCTTCTTAGCGATTTTGACCCTGGGTCGCTCAGGTGGTGGGTCGACCATCACCCAGCAGCTAGCCAAGAATGCTTACCTGTCTCAGGACCAGACGGTGGAGCGTAAGGCTAAAGAATTCTTCCTGGCGCTTGAAATCAATAAGAAATACAGTAAAAAAGAGATCCTCACCATGTACCTCAACAATGCCTATTTTGGAAATGGAGTTTGGGGAATTGAGGATGCATCCAAGAAGTATTTTGGGGTTTCAGCCAGTCAATTAAGCCTGGATCAGTCTGCGGTTCTCGCAGGTATGCTCAAGGGACCTGAGATCTATAACCCGCTCTATTCGGTAGAGAATGCGACCAATCGCCGCAATACGGTCCTCCAAAATATGGTGGCAGCTGGCTATATTGACCAGAAAACAGCTGATCAGTCAGCGGCTGTGGATATCCATGGTCAGCTGGTCGATGCCTATGAAGGCAAGTCAGAGGACTATCGCTACCCATCCTATTTTGATGCGGTGATCAATGAGGCAGTCAATGAATACGGCCTGACCGAAGAAGATATTGTCAAAAATGGCTACCGGATCTACACTGAGCTGGATCAAAATTACCAAGCAAGCATGCAGGTGATCTATGACAATACGGCCCTCTTCCCAGTAGCGGAAGACGGCACGCGCGCGGAATCTGGTAGTGTCGCCCTTGATCCTAAGACCGGAGGGGTTCGGGCTCTCGTAGGGCGTGTCGGAAGCGATCAAAATCCAGGTTTCCGTACCTATAACTACGCTACCCAGGCTGCCCGTAGTCCAGGATCAACCATCAAACCTTTAGTCGTCTATAGCCCAGCCGTTGCTGAGGGTTGGTCGACCAATAAGGAGTTGGATAATAGTACCACCCAATATGGAAACTATGAGGTCAATAACTACGCGGGAATCCAGTCTAGCCCAACGGTACCGATGTACCAGGCCTTGGCAGAGTCCCTTAACCTTCCAGCCGTAGCGACCGCTAATGATTTGGGTCTCGATACGGTCTTTGAATACGGGAAAAAATTCGGGCTCAACATGGACAAGGTAGAAAAATCGCTTGCAGTTGCCTTGGGAGCTGGTGTGACAACCAATCCGATGCAGATGGCCCAGGCCTATGGTACCTTTGCTAACGGCGGGGTCATGAATGATGCTCACCTCATTACCAAGATCGAAAATGCAAGTGGTCAAGTGGTCAAGAGCCACAGCCAGAAATCAACCCGAGTGCTTAGTGGGTCAACGACAGATAAGATGACTAATATGATGCTTGGTACCTTTAGTAATGGTACAGGGGTGAACGCTGCGCCTTATGGCTATACCATGGCAGGGAAAACCGGTACGACAGAGACCAGCTTTAACAAGGACCTCTCTGGAGACCAATGGGTGATCGGCTACACGCCAGATGTGGTCATCAGTCAGTGGCTTGGTTTCCCAACGACCGATGAAAATCACTACCTGACGGACAGTAGTGCTGGAACGGCGTCAGAGATCTTCCGCAATGTTGCCAACAGTGTTCTGCCTTATACAGACGGTACCCAGTTTGACTCGGTGAAGAACTCTTATGCTGAAAACGGCATTGCGCCAGTCGGAGAAGAAACGACAGAAACAGACAGCAAAGAAGACAAAGGTTTCTTTGAGGATGTCAAAGAAAAGGCGTCGAATATGGTCGATAATGCGAAGAAAGCAATCGACGAGGCCGATATCCCAGGAAAAGCGAAAAACGCTTGGGATACCTTCAAAGGCTGGCTTGGTTTCTAAACAAAAAAGCGATTCAGAAGAATTTCTGAATCGTTTTTTGCAGATTGAAGACAAAGTCTTCTTAGAAACTTTCCTTAGGTGAGTACGGACGTCAGCGAACTTCGAAGAAGTTCCATGACTATATTAAGATACAAAGGGCGTGGCGGATAAAGTCAAAATAGGAAGTTTGACGCAGAATCTTTAGATTCTAGGAAGACTTATCTTTTTGACACGATCCGCAGCCCGTGTTCAATTCGTTTTGAACCCATTCGCTTTTCAAATTTTAGGCTCATGCTAAAACAGTTCCCCGAACTGTTTTACTCCCAAAACTCCCGAGTGCTAGAAACAATAGTGTTTCTAGCACTTTTCTCACAGCGGAAAGTTTCTGTTGAAATGATCCTAATAGTATTAATTATTTTAATTTTTCAACGTTACTTAGATTGTTTTATGTAAAATGCAATTTGTCTATATTCTAAAAAGGTCTATTCAGAAGGATTTCTGAATAGACCTTTGTTTAGAGTTCACTATCTGACAAGCTAAAGGTATCGCCGTGTTGGAGATCCCCGTACTGGTAGCCCCGTTTGAACCAACGCATGCGTTGTTCCGAGGTTCCGTGGGTAAAGCTATCTGGCACCGAGTAGCCGTAGGCTTGCTCCTGGAGTGTGTCGTCACCGACCGCATGAGCTGCATTCATGGCTTCTTCGATATCGCCGATATCCAAAAGGTTTCGGTCTTGAATGGAGCGGGCCCAGACACCGGCTAGGTAATCGGCTTGTAGCTCGATGCGGACACTGATAGCATTTCGTTCCTTTTCAGAAAGGCCTTGTTGCATCCGATGGTATTTGCCAAGGATTCCCAGCTCGTTTTGTACGTGGTGGCCGACTTCGTGAGCGATCACGTAGGCCATAGCAAAGTCCCCGCTAGCCTTGTATTTGGTTGTTAATTCCTTGTAGAAGCTCATATCCAAATAAATCTTCTTGTCGGTTGGACAGTAGAAAGGACCAGCCGATGCATGACCAACCCCACAGCCTGTCTGTGTCCGTCCGGTATAGAAGACTAGTTTGGGCTCATGGTAAGTACGTCCTTCAGCTTGAAAGACCTTGTGCCAATGATCTTCTGTTGTTCCAAGGACCTTGCTGACGAACTCGGCATCTGCATCGTCGACATGGGTCTTGTTGGTGCGCGTGACTTGGGTGGATTGGTAAGGTTGAGAAGAAGTCCCATTTCCAAAGAGACCCCCAAGACTAGCGCCACCACCTCCTAGAAGAACCAGAAGAAGGATGAGGACGATCTTACTTTTGAAGCTCCCCGGCGATAGTAAGATCTGTAAAATGCCTCCGCCAAGGTTACTGTTGCCTGAAGACTGGGAGTAGCTTTGCCCCCTGCGGTCTTCGATATTTCTACTTTCTTTTAGGTTATCGCTTTTCATATTCGTCTCCTTTTGTTTTATTTTACCAAAAATGAGGAGAAAACCAGAGTGATAACGCTTTAGATTTGTTTTTTTCTTGACAGGAGATTTTCTGTTCTTGTCAAAACGTGGAAAACTTGCTATAATGGGGTGAACGGAGGCGTTATGGCATTAAAAAAAGCAAGTCTAGCGTGTACGGTTTGTGGGTCACGCAATTACTCCATTAAGTTGAGTGGGACGCCAAAACCAACACGTCTAGAAGTCAATAAATTCTGCAAGCATTGCAGCAAGTATACCATCCATAAAGAAACACGATAGGAGAGAGTTGTGAAATTCATTAAAGATATTTTCGTCTTACTAAAAGATACAACTTGGCCAAATCGCAAGGAAAGATGGAAAAACTTTATCTCAGTGATTGAGTACACCGCTTTCTTTGTTGCATTGATTTATTTGTTCGACAAAGTCATTGCACGTGGCCTATTGCACATGATCAATTTCTTTTAAGAAAAGAAGCCAGGTGGGATCCCCAGGGTCCCACTTTTTATAGTCTTTTCTTAAAAATAAATCAGCAAACCTCTTTGCATTCCTGCAAAATGTGGTATAATGAAGCTAGGAAAAGGAAAGCCAAGAGGCTTTTTTTAGTATGTTCACAAAAGCTCGAGCAGGCTAAACAGAAAGAAAGGATGCCCAAATGGACAGTTTTGATAAAGGCTGGTTTGTACTACAAACCTACTCAGGATATGAAAACAAGGTAAAAGAGAATCTTTTGCAACGTGCGCAAACTTACAATATGTTAGAAAACATCTTGCGCGTAGAGATTCCAACTCAAACCGTACAAGTTGAGAAAAATGGTAAAACAAAAGAAATCGAAGAAAACCGCTTCCCAGGTTATGTCTTGGTAGAAATGGTCATGACAGATGAAGCTTGGTTTGTCGTTCGGAATACACCGAACGTTACTGGTTTCGTCGGATCCCACGGGAACCGTTCAAAACCAACTCCATTGTTGGAAGAAGAAATCCGCAGCATCTTGCTCTCTATGGGTCAAACCGTTCAAGAGTTTGACTTGGATGTCAAGGTGGGCGATACAGTTCGTATCATCGACGGTGCCTTCACAGACTATACTGGTAAGATCACTGAAATTGATAACAACAAGGTGAAAATGGTCATTTCTATGTTCGGTAACGATACAGTTGCAGAAGTGAATTTGAACCAAATTGCTGAATTGTAAGAAAGAGAGAGTGGGACAGAAATCGGTAATTCGTTAGAATTCGATTTCGTCGTCCCACCTCCGCACAGTTGAGTAGGGCTGTAAAAGCTGATGAAATCAGTGTAGTAGAGCCCACTCAACCACTGCGTCTTGCTTGACAATCCAAAAATAATTGAGAGGCTAGGACTTTTGTCCCAGCCTCTTTTGATTGCTTGTTATTGATTTTTATCCAGGCCAGTGATCTTTTTTAACTGCTTGGTTTCTGCAGTAGACGTAACATTGAAGATCTTATTTCCTTGTGTAGAGAAGCTAGATTCATCTCCGTTGCTATCTTTATAGACATAGCTGGTCCCATTTTCTGAACGCATAATGGCATAGGGTTTTCCGAGACGTTCGAGGGCCGTTTTTGGTGTATCGGATTTGGAAATGCTGCCGGTAGACTGGTGGTTGGCATCGCCTCCTCTTAGTCGGAAGGTGATATCTGTTAACACATTATTGTGGAAGAAAGCCATGATATCGCCATTGTCTGTTGCCCAAACATTGACTCCATCACCAGGATTCGCACTGTCTGTGCTACTTACGGGTTGACCAAAGGCTGCAACTACGTCATCGTAACTGCTTCTTTCTTTTGGCCCACCAACCTCTTGTCCATCTTCGGTTCTCAATACAAAACCGGTGGTAGGGTGGAGGTTCTTGAGCTTTTCGATCTCAGGAATGGATGCAGCTCCTGGCACATATTGGAGAGATGCGCCATCATCTGGATCCAAGCTGAAGCGACCTGAAAAATCATCTGAGCTACTGCTGTCTGAAGAAGTGCTTGACGATTTACTAGATGATGTTTTGGTAGAAGATTGTTTGATCGGTTTTCTAGAACTAGAAGCTGTTTTTGCTGGTTGCGCAGAATTGGCAGGTGAGCAAGCGGCTAGTGTCACTAGTGAAAGAAGGCCGATCGTAAAGAAACGAATGTTTTTCATAAATACCCTTTCTAATGTGCTTCGCCGATCAGGCGAGGTTTTATTATATCAATAATCAAGGAATGGAGCAAATGGCAACAAAAAAAACCCCCTATTGCTAGGGGAATTTTTAAAAGATAAAAGATGATAAAAAATTTTATTATCAAGGCGGTAGACGGATTTGAACCGACGATCAAGCTTTTGCAGAGCCGTGCCTTACCACTTGGCTATACCGCCATAACATATAATATTGTAACCTAAAAATAAAGATAGGTCAAGAAAAACTTTTTGCTTCAAATCATTGCAGATGGGGAATGCTGAAAAATTCTCTCAAATAGCTTGCGAATTCTAGTGATTTCTGCTATACTTATAGAGTTGTCTAAGACAGCAAATACTCATCTCGGATCCATTGTGGCACCGTTGCCCTTGTGGTCGTGCTGCAAGTTGACGTCTGAGAGAGGAGAAAAAAACAAAAAAGGAGAAACTACTCATGGCAGTAATTTCAATGAAACAACTTCTTGAGGCTGGTGTACACTTCGGTCACCAAACTCGTCGCTGGAACCCTAAGATGGCTAAGTACATCTTCACAGAACGTAACGGAATCCACGTTATCGACTTGCAACAAACTGTAAAATATGCAGACCAAGCATACGACTTCATGCGTGATGCAGCTGCAAACGATGCAGTGATCTTGTTCGTAGGTACTAAGAAACAAGCTGCTGATGCTGTTGCAGAAGAAGCTGTTCGTGCAGGTCAATACTTCATCAACCACCGTTGGTTGGGTGGAACTCTTACTAACTGGGGAACAATCCAAAAACGTATCGCTCGTTTGAAAGAAATCAAACGCATGGAAGAAGATGGAACTTTTGAAGTTCTTCCTAAGAAAGAAGTTGCATTGTTGAACAAACAACGCGCTCGTCTTGAAAAATTCTTGGGCGGTATCGAAGACATGCCTCGTATCCCAGACGTAATGTACGTTGTGGATCCACATAAAGAACAAATCGCTGTTAAAGAAGCTAAGAAATTGGGTATCCCAGTTGTAGCGATGGTCGACACAAACACTGACCCAGATGATATCGATGTTATCATCCCAGCGAACGATGACGCTATCCGCGCTGTTAAATTGATCACTGCGAAAATGGCTGACGCTGTTATCGAAGGACGTCAAGGTGAAGACAGTGTTGCTACAGTAGAAGCTGAATTGGCAGCTACTGAAGGTCAAGCTGATTCAATCGAAGAAATCGTTGAAGTTGTAGAAGGCGACAACGCTTAATTTCATTCAATAAGTAACGAACCTAAGAGGGCAGGGCTCAGCCCGACCCTCTTATTTTATTAAAAAAATATAGGAGAACAAAAATGGCAGAAATTACAGCTAAGCTTGTAAAAGAATTGCGTGAAAAATCTGGTGCCGGTGTCATGGACGCTAAAAAGGCATTGGTTGAAGTTGAAGGTGATATCGAAAAAGCGATCGAATTGCTTCGCGAAAAAGGTATGGCTAAAGCAGCTAAGAAAGCTGACCGTGTTGCCGCTGAAGGTTTGACTGGTGTTTATGTCAATGGTAACGTTGCAGCAGTAGTTGAAGTAAATGCTGAAACTGACTTCGTTGCGAAAAACGCTCAATTCGTTGAATTGGTAAACGCAACAGCGAAAGTGATCGCTGAAGGTAAACCAGCTAACAACGAAGAAGCTCTTGCTTTGACAATGCCTTCAGGTGAAACTCTTGAAGCTGCATACGTATCTGCAACAGCTACAATCGGTGAAAAAATTTCATTCCGTCGTTTTGCTTTGCTTGAAAAAACAGATGCACAACACTTCGGTGCTTACCAACACAACGGTGGACGTATCGGTGTTATCTCTGTGATCGAAGGTGGAGACGAAGCACTTGCTAAACAAATCTCAATGCACATCGCTGCAATGAAACCAACTGTTCTTTCATACAAAGAATTGGATGAACAATTCGTGAAAGATGAATTGGCACAATTGAACCACGTCATCGACCAAGATAACGAAAGCCGTGCAATGGTTGGTAAACCAGCTCTTCCACACTTGAAATTTGGTTCTAAAGCTCAATTGACTGACGAAGTGGTTGCTCAAGCTGAAGAAGATATCAAAGCTGAATTGGCGGCTGAAGGTAAACCAGAAAAAATCTGGGATAAAATCATCCCAGGTAAAATGGATCGCTTCTTCTTGGACAACACAAAAGTTGACCAAGCCTACACTCTTCTTGCACAAGTCTACATCATGGATGACAGCAAGACAGTTGAAGCTTACCTTGAATCAGTAAATGCTTCAGTTATCGAATTCGTTCGTTTTGAAGTTGGTGAAGGTATTGAAAAAGCTTCAAATGACTTTGAAGCAGAAGTTGCAGCTACAATGGCAGCAGCTCTTAACAACTAAGAATAAAAAAATAAGAGGTTTCGAAGGAAACCTCTTTTTTGTGTGGAAAATATCTTATATCATTGTTTAAGCTGTTTTATAATATTAAACAAACTTTGTTTTCAAAAAATAACAGACGTTACCGAAGATTCATCCAAATACTTTCTGAAACTTTCCGCCGTGAGAAAAGTGCTTGAAACAATGAAGTTTCAAGCACTCGGGAGTTTTGAAACTTTAGGTTCAAAACTAAGTCATGGAACTTCATAGAAGTTCGCTGACGTCCGTACTCACCTAAGGAAAGATTCAGAGAAGATATTATGTGAATTGATATCATGGGCTCATTCATTTGCTTAATGTGCGAAGGTATCGATTCCTAGGAGCAGGGACAGGGTTCCCATGATGAGGCCGGCTAGGATTATTCCGAGCATGACTGCGAGGCTACTGCGTTTGAAGTCCCAGTCGAGGATAGAAGCTGCAAGGGCTCCAGTCCAGGCACCAGTTCCGGGAAGAGGAATTCCCACAAAGAGCAACAAGGCCCAGAAGATACCCTTGTCACCTGCAGCTTTTTCTAATTTCTGTCCGCCTCTATGACCCTTATTGAGACACCAGCTAAAAAAGCCTCCGATAATTGGTTTTTTTGCCCCCCAAGTAAGAATATGGCGGGCGAAAAAGAAGATCAGAGGGACAGGGAGAAGATTTCCGATCACTCCGATCAGGAGCGCTGTCCATAAGGGAATACCATTTGCAATGGCAAAAGGGATGGCCCCGCGCAATTCAACAAGGGGCACCATGGAGATCAGGAAGGTAAAGATATATTTCATTAGTCAAGCCTTTCGATTAGTCTTCTTCATTCTATCGTATCTTTTCTCAATTGACAACTATGATCTTTTTTAATCTTTTATCTTGACTTTCTGGTGGAGGAAGCATATAATAAAGACATAGTTAATTAGAATCATTATAAAAAGGAGAAACGATATGACAACTATGAAACATGAAGCAGCTACTGATGTAGCAACTTTTGCACCTTCTAATAAAGAAACTCTTCCAGAAACAAAAGCCCTCTTGAACCAAGTCGTAGCAGATCTCTACGTCGCTCACATTGCCCTTCACCAAGTACACTGGTATATGCGTGGACGTGGCTTTATGGTTTGGCATCCAAAAATGGATGAATACATGGACAGCTTGGATGCAACCTTGGATGAAGTGAGCGAACGCTTGATCACTCTAGGTGGCACTCCTTATTCTAGCATGACTGAATTTTTGGAACACAGCAATATTGAAGAACGCCGTGGAGCATTTACGAAAAATGTAGAAGAAAGCTTGACACGTGTTCTTGAAATCTTCCATTACCTTGATGGCCTTTACCAAAAAGCTTTGGATGTTACCGATGCTGAAGGCGACGATGTAACCAACGATATCTTTGTTGGGGCTAAAGCAGAACTTGAAAAGAATATTTGGATGGTGGCTGCTGAACTTGGTCAAGAACCAGGATTATAAGATCATAAAAAATAGAAGCCTTTGGCTTCTATTTTTTTGGTTCGTAGGAGATTTCCACTAATTAAAGGAATTCTTAATCTAACTATAGTTGGAGCGAAATCGAGGCCTATCGCTCCTATTTTTTTGGTATAGTTAATATGTGATTTTCTGTAAGCGTTCGCAGGTATAAGAAAGCGCTTACAAATTTAATTGTTAGTCCTAAGAGGAGGTTTTTATGGGAAAGTCTTTTTTTGAAAAGCGTCCTGTTTTTAGTATTCGTAAGCTCTCAGTTGGAGCTTGTTCTGTTGTGATTGGGATTTCTGCCTTGGGTCTTTCAAGGGTCCATGCGGAAGAAAAGCCAGCCCTCGAAAGTGAACCGACTTCGATTGAGACACCAAGTGTTGTGACGGAAAATTCAGGAACGGAAGTTCCTGAAGCTGTTGCAAGAGTTTCGGAAGCTCCAGCTGTCATTACCCCTACCAGAGCTGAGGAAAAACCAGCGTCTCAAGACGATGGTCAACCCGTTTCTACTTCATCTGAGCGTGCTACAGGAACGGAAGCAACAGCTGCTCCAGATCAAAATCGTGTAGCGGAGGATATTGTGCAAGATCGAGAACGTGATTTTAATAAAGATTGGTATTTTAAATTGAATGCGGCTCCTGGTGCAGAAGGGCGTCAAGTGGATGTCAAGGATTGGAAAAAATTAGATCTTCCTCATGACTGGTCTATTTTCTTTGATTTTGATCACAACTCTCCTGCTCAAAATGAAGGGGGTCAATTAAACGGTGGGGATGCTTGGTATCGTAAGACCTTCCGTTTGGATGACAAAGATTTAGATAAGAAGGTCCGCTTGGAATTTGGCGGGGTTTACATGGATTCCAAAGTCTATGTAAATGGACAATTTGTCGGTCATTACCCAAATGGCTACAATGCCTTTTCTTATGATATTACCCCTTATTTGAACGCAGATGGAAGTGAAAATACCATCGCCGTTCATGTGGTCAATCAACAACCAAGTAGCCGGTGGTATTCTGGTAGTGGGATTTACCGGGATGTTAAGCTGAGTGTAACGGACAAGGTTCATTTAGCGCAGTATGGGACTACGATTACGACCCCTCAGTTGGAAAAACAGCAAGGTGGGGCAGTGGATACAGTGGTGAAGAGCCGCATTGTCAACCAGGATGACCAAGCTCATAGTATTTATGCGGAATATGAAATTGTCGATCAAAATGGCCAAGTGGTGAGCGAAAAAACGCGCAGTGAAGCACAAGCTGTTTTAGCAGGTCAAGAGATCAACCTTTCTCAAACCTTGCATGTTGAAAAACCAACCCTCTGGGATGTGAAAACGGATCATCCAGCTCTCTATACCTTGTATACACGTGTCTATCGGGATTCGCAGTTGGTAGATGTGCAAAAGGAACGCTTTGGTTATCGCTATCTCAACTGGACGCCAGAAGGTGGCTTCTTCCTCAATGGGGTGGCGACGAAATTCCACGGGGTATCTCTTCACCATGACCACGGGGCTCTTGGAGCTGAGGAAAATTACAAGGCTGAATACCGTCGTCTCAAACAGATGAAGGACATGGGAGTCAATGCCATCCGGACGACTCACAACCCAGCCAGTGAACAAACCTTGAAAATTGCGGCTGAGTTGGGCTTGATGGTCCAAGAAGAAGCCTTTGATACCTGGTATGGTGGCAAGAAGCAATACGATTACGGTCGTTTCTTTGAAAAGGATGCCACTCACCCAGAAGCTCGGAAAGGCGATACTTGGTCAGATTACGATCTACGGACCATGGTAGAGCGGGACAAGAACAATCCAGCCATTGTCATGTGGTCAATCGGTAACGAAGTCGGTGAAGCAGATGGTTCAGACAAATCTGTCGCAACCGTTCGTCGGTTGGTCAAGACTATCAAGGACGTGGATGCAACCCGCTATGTCACCATGGGAGCTGATAAATTCCGCTTTGGCGATGGCTCAGGAGGCCATGAAAAAGTAGCAGCAGAGCTCGATGCGGTTGGATTTAACTATTCAGAAGCCAACTATGAAAGCTTACGGGCGAAACATCCAAATTGGCTCATTTATGGTTCTGAAACCTCTTCTGCAACGCGGACACGGGGTTCATACTATCATCCTGAAAGAGAATGGGTCGGCAGCAACCAAGAAGACCGCCATTATGAACAATCAGACTACGGAAATGACCGGGTTGGTTGGGGTCGGACAGCGACCGCCTCTTGGACCTTTGACCGTGATCATGCCGGCTATGCAGGACAATTTATCTGGACCGGTACGGACTATATCGGCGAGCCAACACCATGGCACAACCAAAATGACACACCTGTAAAAAGTTCTTATTTCGGTATTGTCGATACTGCCGGCCTTCCAAAGAATGATTTTTATCTCTACCAAAGTCAATGGGTGTCAGCTGAGAAACATCCAATGGTCCATCTCTTGCCACATTGGAACTGGGACAATCCAGAATTAGCCAATCGTGTCATGGATGAAGAAGGACGGATTCCTGTTCGGACCTTCTCCAATGCTCACAGTGTGGAATTGATTGTCAATGGGGAATCACAAGGAGTCAAGACCTTTACCAAGAAGACCACAGCAGATGGCCGGACCTACCAAGAAGGGGCAAATCCGGATGAGCTCTATCTAGAGTGGTTGGTCCCTTATGTACCAGGTAAAGTGGAAGCTATTGCGCGCAACGAAGCAGGAGAAGTGATCGCGAAAGATCAAGTCGAAACAGCCGGCAAGGCTGCGGGTGTTCGTTTGTTAAAAGAAGAACACGCGATTGCAGCGGACGGCAAGGATTTGACCTATATTACCTACGAAATCGTCGATGAAGAAGGTCGTGTCGTGCCAACTGCCAATAATTTGGTGCATTTCCATTTGCATGGACAAGGCCAAATTGTCGGTGTCGATAATGGGGAACAAGCCAGCCGTGAACGCTACAAAGCGCAGGAAGATGGCTCATGGCAACGTCGGGCCTTTAACGGCAAAGGGGTTGTGATTGTCAAATCAACTGAGCAGGCGGGAGTCTTTACTCTGTATGCAGACTCAGATCGCTTGCAATCAGACCAAGTCAGCCTCTTTACTGGTAAGAAGGACCAAGCAGAACGCACTGTATTAGGTGTGGAACCTGTTCGACAAAGTGCTTATCTAGGAGAAAAACCAACCTTGCCAAGTAAGGTCAATGTAGTCTATAGTGATGGCAAGGCCCAAGAAGAAGCCGTTGAATGGGATGCGACAGACTATAGCCGTGCTGGACAAGTCCGTGTGACAGGTCATGTTCAAGGACGCACGGTCGAAGCTCTGGTCGATGTGATCGGCGTGGAACAAGTCCTTCCAGTCATCAAACAAATCCCACAGGGAGCAGATCTAACGACAGTGGATAAGGCTGTGCAATTAGTCTTTACCGATGGGACCACTGCTCACTATGAGGTCGATCAATGGACCTTGGAAGCTGGTCAAGAAGATCAGTTGTCCACACCAGGAGCACGCTTGAAGGCGACAGGACTCCTAGGCAATGGGGAAACGGTCCAAGCGACACTAGTGGTTGCAGGAGGAGATGTAGGCAAGGCTAAGAAACCAACGGTTCAGCTAGATGGAGTAGCTCTTCCAAAATTTGGTAGTGGCAACCATACTATTTTCCGTCCGCTGGCTTATGGGCAAGAGCCTGGTCAAGTCACAGCAAGTGCAGAAAATGCTCAAGTGACGGTCCTACAAGCTAATCGCGAAAATGGTTTGAAGGCTCAAATCTTTGTGACTGCTAAGGATACAGGAGCTGTACAGACCTATGTGGTCCAATTCCAAGAAGAAAGTCCACAGATCCAGCGTTTAGAATTGCGTCTGCCAGAAGGACAGGAACTCAAGGAAGACCAAACGGTACCACTTGAAGTCATTGCCCATTACCAAGATGGTAGCCAGGCAAGTCTCAAAGCAGATCAAATCGATGTGAAAACAAGAGCTGGTAGCCAAGGAAAAGCCGTCGCAACCAATAAAGGTTTGGAATTGCGAGAAGCAGGATTGGTTCATTTAGAAGCCAACTACCAAGGACAAACGGGAGAAGTCACCTTTACCATCACGCCAAATCCAGAAGAAAAGACAGTTGTGAAGGTGCGTCCTGTACGGATTAGTACGGATCGAAACGTTTTGCCAGCTCTTCCAGAGACCGTCTTGGTCGAGTATGACAAGGGATTCCCTAAAGAAAAACGTGTGACCTGGGATGCCGTGACAGCAGATCAAGTCAAGGATTACCATAGCTTTACAGTCACAGGTCATGTAGAGGGTGTGGAAAAAGAAGCCCAAGCTCAAGTCACCGTTGAAGGCATTATCGCTGTAGAAGAAGTCAGCACGACAACGCCAGTTGGTGAAAAACCAGCCCTTCCAGAAAGCGTGCGGACTTATCACTCCAATGGCAAGACCTATGCTGCCAAGGTGGCCTGGGATGCGGTCGATCCGCAACTCTTGGCTAAAGAAGGAGAAGTTGTCCTCTCCGGTCGTGTAGAAGGAACCAATCTTCCAACCCGTCTTCATATTCGTGTTTCCGCAAACACAGTCAAGGGTGCCAACGTAGCAGAACAATGGACAGGCTCAGTCTTGCCACTCGCTTTTGCAAGTGACTCTAACGATGCAGATCCAGTTGCTAAGGTCAATGACAAGGTCATCTCCTTTACCGATGCTCCAGCTAACCGTTGGACCAACTGGGGCCGTGACAATGCGGAAGATTCTGTTGGTATCTTGTTTGGGGATTCTGGTATCTTGACCAAGCGAGCAGTGGACAACCTCCATGTTGGTTTCCATGAAGACCACGGCGTTGGGGCTCCAAGTGAGTATGTGATTGAGTACTATACAGGGGAACAAATCCCAACAGTTCCAAGCAATCCAAATCGTGTCAAAGACGAAACAGACCATCCATTTAACAATCCAGCTAACTGGAAAGAAGTCAGCAACCTAACCGTTGAAGAACCGGTAGCAGCTGGTAAGATGAATCATTTCAGTTTTGATAAAGTCGACACCTATGCCGTTCGTATCCGTATGAAGACGCCAAAAGGCAAGCGTGGAAGCTCTATTTCAGAGATTCAGATCTTTGCCAATAAGATTGCGGCAGAAGAAAAGAGCCAGTTGACCATTCGCGTCAATGGCGATGTATTGCCAGGTGTCAACCCAAGTGTGACCGATTACTACATCGATGCGCGTGATCGGGCTTATCCACAAGTGGAAGCGACAGCCAGCCATCACGGCCTTGCAACGGTTGTTCCAAGCGTCCACGAAGGTGAGCCAATCCGCGTCATCCATAAAGCGGAAGATGGTACTATCTTACAAGAATACCGCCTCCATCTCACAAGTGATGCAGAAAAACTGAAACAAGCTGCTCCAGTAGCAGTAGAAGCAGGTAGCCGTTTTGTGAAAGTCGGTCAAGATCTAGTTCTACCATCTACAGTAGGTGTCTACTTTAAAGGGGACACAGGTTATGAACGCAAGGAACTGACGGTGGACTGGCAGGCTGTACCAGCTGATGCGCTTTCTCATGAAGGCAGCTTCACGCTGGAAGGAAAAGTCCTCGGCTATGATCTGACAGCTCAGCTGACCGTCCGGGTATCAGAAAAGACAGGAGAAAACCTCTCTGTGAACCGTGACTACAATGCAGAAGATACAAGAGCATTTGCTAGTGAAACCAATGATCTCGATCCAAATCAAATCGACTATATCGATTACATCAACGATGGTGGCTACAACGAATACTATCGCTGGACCAACTGGAAGAGAGAACCGGATCAAACTGAAGTATTTGCTGGTCTCATCTTCAAGAAAAATGGTCAAGTAACAGAGCGTTTGGTCAATAAAGTAGCGGTCGACTTCTTTGCAGATCAGGAAACAGGTCTGCCAACGAAAACCGTTCTTGAACGCTACATTGGTCCAGACTTTGATGTTCCGGATGATTATGGCAATCTGAAGAATCTTCCAGATCATCCATTTAACCAAGCCTCAAACTGGGAAGAAATTCCTTATAGCGTGGATTATGACTTTGAAGCTGGCTATATCTCTAACCTCAGCTTCAATGAAACCAGAACCAAAGCCATCCGTTTAAGAATGGTCCGTGATGAACATCTTAAAGGAATTGGAATCGTTGAATTGAGTGCCTATGCTCCAACAGAAGAGGCCCAGGCAACAACTGATGTCACGATCCAAGTGAATGGCAAAGACCTAGAAGGCTTTAAACCAGATGTGACAGATTATCATCTAGAGTATGAGGGAGAACGTCCAATCGTTTCAGCACAAGGCAAGAATGGAACAGCCGTTACGGTCGTGGATGCTAAAAGTGTCAATGCTCCAGTTCTTGTCAAGGTTGTCTCAGAAGATGGCAAGCTCGAAAAAGTATATCAACTTTCTCTCTCCGCAAAAGCACCTACAGGCTCAGCCATTCCTGAAGAAGGGGTCAAGAATCTGGTTCATACCAAACCAGAGTTGGTGATTGAGCCAGAAGAGATGGACTTTGAACGCTTAGAACGTCCAAATGCGGAACTTCCAAAAGGTGAGAAACGTGTGGTTCAAGAAGGCCAAAAAGGTCGCAAATTGCGCTTGGTGGAAGTTTCTCAAGAAAATGGTGTGGAAAGCCGGAAGGAACTGGATGCCTTTGTAGAACTAGATCCAGTGGCAGAAATTACAGAGGTAGGCACGAAAGAGGTACTTCCAGACACTCCACAACCAGAGCCACAACCAGAGCCACAGCCACAGCCGCAACCGCAGCCAGAACCACAACCGCTTCCGAACCCAGAGCGCCCTCATGTTTCAGAAGGACCAGTAGCTATCGCAACTCCTCAAGCATCTCTTGAGGTCAAAGCGGTGCGCCAGGAAGGGATAGATGCAGTAGTGAAGGAAGTCGAGAAAGAAACTCAAACACCAGCAGTTTCAGCTGCTCCAGTTTCCGAAGGTAGATTACCAAATACAGGAACGGAAGAAAGCGTCGCAAGCCTCGTTGCTGGAATCCTAGCGGCAGGCCTTGCTAGTGCTGTACTGGACGATCAGAAAAAAAGAGCCAAAAAGGCCAATTAAACAGCTAGAGAAACTAGCAAAAAGCGGTGAAAAGTTCACAGGTAAAAAGAAGGAGGATGGGGAAGCCCCACCCTCTTTACCTGGTGACATAAAGGAATAGAATATGGGAAAAAGATTAGTTGATCAGAGAAATCGATTTGGCATTCGTAAACTCTCAGTAGGCGTCTGCTCGGTAGTCGTAGCGACTTGTTTTTTAGGAGCTACTACCAGTTACGCAGAGGAACAAGCTGAGAATAGTGAACCACGTGAAGAACGGGTCGACACAAGCGATGTCGATCACCAAGGAAAGGAGGAGAAAACTGTGAACGAGCACCAAGAAGAATCAGAGCAGCCCTCAGCAACTACTAGCGAGAAAGAAAATCGCACAGCCAGTCAAGGGACAGAAGCCACTCAACCAGCCACTTCTCTAGATGAGGAGACTGAGATTGCGGATTACGGACCACTTCCAAGCAAGGCTCAGATGCAATACCACCGCGAAGAACTAGCAGCTTTCATCCACTTTGGGATGAATACTTACTACGATCGTGAGTGGGGAGATGGACAAGAAGATCCTTATTATTTCTATCCAGAGCATCTGGATACCGATCAATGGATCAAAACCCTGAAGGATGCTGGCTTTAAACGGACGATCATGGTCGTCAAGCACCACGATGGCTTCCTCTTGTACCCATCCAAATACACTGACCATACCATTGCCAAAAGTGGTTGGAAAGATGGAAAAGGCGATGTCCTAGCCGAGGTTTCTGCTTCTGCCAGCAAGTATGATATGGACATGGGGGTCTATCTCTCTCCTTGGGATGCTCACAGCCCGCTCTACCATGTGGATACAGAGGACAAATACAATGAATACTATCTCAACCAGCTTAAGGAAATCCTTGAAGATCCAAAATATGGGAACAAGGGTAAGTTCGTAGAAGTCTGGATGGATGGAGCGCGTGGCGATGGGGCTCAAAAAGTCACCTATACCTTTGACAAGTGGTTTGAAGCCATTCGCAAGGCCCAAGGGGATATTGCTATCTTCTCAGCTGAGCCGACCAATGTTCGTTGGATCGGAAATGAAAAGGGGGTTGCCGGAGATCCGGTTTGGCAAAAGGTCAATCCAGATAAGATTCGCAACAATCCATCCAATAGCTATCTCAATCACGGGGATCCGGAAGGGAAGCAATACTCAGTGGGAGAAGCCGATGTCTCTATTCGCTCCGGCTGGTTCTACCATGACAATCAAGAGCCTAAGTCCTTGCGCGAATTGATGGACATTTACTTCAAATCGGTCGGCCGTGGAACCCCGCTTCTGCTCAATATTCCACCCAATCAAGACGGAAAATTTGCGGATGCCGATGTGGCCCGTTTGAAAGAATTCCGTCAGACCTTGGACCAACTCTACAGTGTGAACTATGCGGCAGGAGCTTTGGTAGAAGCTGACTCGACACGACGCAATTCTCTCTACAAGGCCAGCCATTTGACAGATGGAGATGAAAAGACCAGTTGGGCTCCGGCTGATGATGCCAAGACCGGATCTTTTGTTCTCGATCTTGGAAAAGAACAGCATTTTGATGTGGTAGAGCTCAAAGAAACGATCGAGAAAGGCCAACGGATTTCTGGTTTCACCATTGATGTGGCTGTGAATGGCCAATGGGTTCCATATGGGGCTGGCTCAACCGTAGGATACCGCCGTTTGATCAAAGGGCAACCAGTTGATAGTCGCTATATCCGGGTGTCCATCACTGATGCCCAAGCCACTCCAATCTTGAACGGTGTCTCTGTCTATAAGACACCAGCCAGCATTGAAGAAACCGATGGCTATCCGCTTGGTTTGACTTATCATTCCGACCGGACTGCTGAGCGGGCCAATGGTCAGTGGAATGAAGAGGGAGAAGGCGTCCGAGGCACTTCTATGTGGACCAAGGAAAAGGGGGCTTCGGTGACCTATCAGTTTGAAGGCACCAAGGCCTATGTGGTCGCAACTGTCGACCCTGGTCATGGGGAAATGGATGTCTATGTCGATGGCCAAAAGCTAGCTACCGTCAATACCCAAAGCCCAAGCCGCAAACGCAGCCAAAAGGTCTATGAAACACCGGACTTGGCAGCAGGATCTCACACCTTGACCTTGGTCAATAGCAAGGGAGATGCGATCGCAACGGAAGGGATTTATGCCCTCAATAATCAAGAAAAGGGGCTCTTTGAGTTTGCTCAGCCAACCCTAGCTGTTAAGAAAGGCGACCCAGCGCAAGTCGTTGTCAAGAGAAAAGGTGGCTCTAAAGGAAGTGCCAGTCTCAAATTGATCACAGAACCAGGAACAGGGGTTCATGGCAAGGTCTACAAAGATACCAACGTCACCCTTGAGTTCGCAGATGGCGAGACAGAAAAAACAGTCCAAGTTCCAACCCTTGATTTTGCAGGAAAAGCGACCGACGTCTATGACTTTAAGGTCAAATTGCTCCATCCGGATCAAGGAAGCCTGGTCGGCTTTATTCCAGAACTGACAGTCCAAGTGATGAATGAAGACCAGTTGCCAGAAAATCGCAAAGAAGTGGATGATCAAGATCCAAAACTGCATTACAGTGAGGGTTGGCAGCACGAGACAGACAATCCAAACTTCTCAAATGGCACAGAATCTTGGTCTAGCTTTAACCAAGTGACCGATGAGGAAGGCAAGAAACATATTGAAGTGACCATTACCTTTAAGGGCACCGGCGTGGAGGTCCAAGGAGTGGTTGATCCAAGTCATGGGCTCTACAGCGTCACCCTGGATGGAAAAGAAATGGCCTTCGAAGAAGGTCGGGGCCATGATTATGAGATCGAAGGCGATCATTATTTCAGTGGCTACGGAGATCAACGCAAGCTCGACCAGAGTTTGGTCAATCTACAAGGCCTAGCAAAAGGCTACCACCAGCTACGCCTGCATCTGGATCCAGCCCTCAATGATCCTCAGTCATCTAGAGCCATCCAGGTGGACCGATTTGTCCTCTCAGGGAAAGATAGTCAGCTGCTCAGTCAAGAAGAGCTGCAACAGATCATCAGAGAAGGAGTAGAAAAGATCAAGGCTACTTCTCTCGATCGCTTGAAAGCAGACCTCAAACCGACGGTTCAAGGACAATTGACGGACTTGACTCAGTTGTTGGATCAAGAGCGACCAGATTTGGTTGCTGCAGCTAATCAAGTCGAAGCCCTTGAAACCATCTTAGAAGATGCTCACAATTATGAACCCCTGACGCAGACACGGCCAGAAGAAGGTATTCGGGATTTGATTCTTGAAAAGCCAGAACTTCTCATCGAAGCGGAGGAGATTCCATTTGAGAGTCAAACACGTGAGAACAAGGACTTGGCCAAGGGCGAAAGCCGGATCCTTCAAGCAGGAAAGGTCGGACGCCGGTTGAAATTGATCGAGGTTCGACAAGAAGAAGGCAAAGAAATTCGGACAGAAGTCGATGCCTTTGTCGAAGTGGAGGCCCAGGACCAGATCACAGAAGTCGGAACGAAGGAAGCGGAAAAAAGTCCGTTGATAGCTGATATGCCGACTCCAACCACTCCTGTCACCCCAAGTAAGGTGCAACCAGAAGTTATGACTCTTTCTCAAGCTGAAGACAAAAAAGAAAAAGGAAGACCTGTTCTCTTGCAACCGAAAACCCCAGAAGCAGTTTCTGTTTCGACTTTAGACCATCCGGAAAAAGAAGTGGTTAAAAGTCCTTCTCTACAATCGGAAGGAAAACTTCCTCAAACCGGTACAAAAGAAAGTGGATTGTTTGCTTGGTTAGGCCTTCTTGGTCTAGGATTCTTGGGCGGAGGCGCGAAATTTGCTCGTCGCAAAGAGTAGCCCCTTCTTCGCATAAGAGGTTAGTTCTCACTAGCCTCTTTTGTTTTGCCTTCTTAAGAGATTCCTATTTCCATGGAGTCTTTGCTTTATTTACAGCCGTAAAAATTGTATAATAGTCAAATAAGGTCAATGATGAGAAGGAACACTCCAAGGCCATTATTTATGGGCCAAGAACAGAGCATCCATCTAGAAAAAAACAAGCCAGAAAGGAGCATCATGGCAAATAAGAACACATCTGATAGCATTGAAGCTTATATCAAGGCCTTGCTAGCTCAAGCTGGCATGGCAGAGCTCAAAAGAAGTGAGTTAGCCGATGTCTTTCAGGTCGTACCCAGTCAGATTAATTATGTTATCAAGACTCGCTTTACCGAGAGCCGAGGCTATATTGTAGAGAGCAAGCGCGGTGGTGGGGGCTATATCCGTATTGGCAAGGTCCAGTTTTCAGATCACCATCAGATGCTCCAAGACTTGGCAGCCAATATTGGAGAGACCATCAGCCAGCAGGTCTTCAATGATATCCTCCAGATGCTCTATGAAGAAAAATTATTGACAAAACGTGAGACTCAGCTCTTGCTTGCGACAACCTCCGATGAGGTCCTAGGTCGAGATTCTCTCATCCTACGAGCAACGATGTTGAAAAAAATCATTCAACAAGTAGATAGAAAAGGAAATACCGACTAGATGAACTATTCAACAGCACTGTTAGAAAGTATAGAAGCGGCCCAAATACTAGCAGGCCACTATCAGGGGCATACCTTAGATACTTGGCATCTCCTGACGGCTATGGCCAATAATCCCTATAGCGTGGCAGGTTCTGTACTGAACGATTATCCTATGCAGATCGATGAGTTTCAGGATGCAGCGGAGCATATTACAGGCCAAGCTTTTCAAAGCGACAATCGGTATGAAATCTTCCCATTTTCTTATCGGATGGAAGCCATTATGAAACACGCAAGAGAGATTGCCCAGGTCCTTCATGCCAAGACCTTGGGAACAGAGCATGTGCTCCTCTCTCTTCTAGCAGACCGTGGGACCTTGGCGAGCCAAGTCATGGAGTTTGCCGGCTTTGCCTTTACAGAGCAAGACAAGGGAGTTCCTATTGCCTCCCTTCGCAAGAATTTAGAAGACAAAGCAGGCTGGGACAAGAATGATATCAAAGCCATCCGGAGTCTCTATCGGGCCCAAAACCCTAACCGACAAACCATGGGAAATATGATGGGCATGCCACCAAGCACCAGTGGAGGTCTTGAAGATTATACCCGTGATTTGACAGAAATGGCGCGTGCAGGCCAGCTCGAGCCTGTGATTGGTCGGGATGCAGAGATTTCACGCATGATCCAAATCCTCAGCCGCAAGACGAAGAACAATCCTGTATTGGTGGGAGAAGCAGGGGTCGGAAAAACCGCCCTTGCATTAGGTCTGGCCCAGCGTGTCGCTAGTGGCAATGTTCCAGCTGAAATCGCGCAAATGCGTGTTCTGGAATTGGATCTCATGAATGTCGTTGCTGGGACGCGCTTCCGTGGGGACTTCGAAGAACGGATGAACAATATCATCCAGGACATCGAAGAAGACGGTCACGTGATTCTCTTTATCGATGAACTGCATACCATTATGGGGTCAGGATCCGGCATTGATTCGACCTTAGACGCAGCCAATATTCTAAAACCAGCCCTGGCACGGGGAACCTTGCGTACAGTTGGGGCCACGACTCAAGATGAGTACCAAAAGCATATCGAAAAAGATGCAGCCCTCTCTCGGCGTTTTGCGAAAGTCACCATTGAAGAGCCAAGTGTTGCAGATAGCATCCAAATTCTCCAAGGCTTGAAAGAAACCTACCAGGACCACCATCATGTGACCATTACCGATGAAGCGATCGAAACAGCTGTCAAATATGCCCACCGCTATTTGACCAGCCGTCAATTGCCAGATTCAGCCATTGATCTCTTGGATGAAGCGGCAGCTACTGTACAAAACCGCGATTCCAACGGTCACGTAAAAGAAGAGTTGACCGCCTTGGATCGGGCCTTGATGGACGGCAAGTGGAAGAAAGCAGCCCAACTCTTAGAAGTAGAGGCCGCTCCCATTGTCTACAAAAAAGAAGTCACTGACCAAGATGTCTTAGTGACCTTGAGCCAATTATCTGGTATTCCAACTCAAAAACTGACTCAAACCGATGCCAAGAAGTACCTCAACTTAGAAACAGAATTGCACAAGCGCGTGATTGGTCAAGACCAAGCCGTTTCGAGTATCAGTCGGGCTATTCGACGCAATCAATCAGGTATCCGTAGCAACAAGCGTCCGATCGGTTCTTTCATGTTCCTGGGACCTACCGGTGTCGGAAAAACAGAGCTAGCCAAAGCTTTGGCGGAAGTTCTGTTTGATGATGAATCGGCCCTCATCCGTTTTGATATGAGTGAGTATATGGAAAAATTCGCAGCGAGCCGCCTCAACGGTGCCCCTCCAGGCTATGTGGGCTACGAAGAAGGAGGCGAGTTGACCGAGAAAGTCCGCAACAAACCGTATTCGGTCCTCTTATTTGATGAGGTGGAAAAAGCCCATCCAGATATTTTCAATGTCCTTTTGCAAGTCTTGGATGACGGAGTCTTAACCGATAGTAAAGGCCGGAAGATTGACTTCTCCAATACCATTATCATCATGACCTCAAACCTGGGAGCAACAGCCCTTCGGGATGATAAGACAGTTGGCTTTGGTGCCAAAGATATCCGCTTTGATCAAGCTAATATGGAAAAACGCATGTTTGAAGAGTTGAAGAAGACCTATCGTCCAGAGTTTATCAACCGGATTGATGAAAAGGTAGTCTTCCATAGTCTCTCAAGCGAGGACATGCAGCAGGTGGTGAAAGTCATGGTCAAACCGCTCATTGCGACCTTGGCCGAACAAGGCATGACCCTCAAATTCCAGCCTTCAGCGCTCAAGTTGCTAGCAACCAAAGGCTACGATCCAGAAATGGGAGCTCGGCCACTCCGTCGTGTCTTGCAGACCGAAGTGGAAGATCAACTAGCAGAGCTATTGCTGAAAGGCCAAGCCCAAGAAGGTCAAACCATCAAGGTTGGAACGACAGCCGGAACGATCAAGTTCGAGATTGTCTAGGAGGACGTCATGACGCTTCAGCGATTAACCCGTATTTCGCTTTTGGCGGCCCTTTGTGTCGCTCTACGTCAGGCTTTTGCCCCTTTCCCAAATGTCCAACCTATTTCTGCTATCTTCTTTCTCTTGGTGATATTTGAAGGGTATAGCTTTGCTTTTCTTGTGATGATGATCACCATGTTTGTCTCCGCCTTTTTCCTGGGGATGAGCTTGATTGTGTTCTTTCAGATTGTCGCCTTTGGCTGTTTGATGCTCATTTGGCGCATCAGTTACAAGTGGTTGCCCTTTGTCCTTCAGATCCTTTTTGTGGGCTTACTGTCCTTTGCTTATGGGGTCTTGATCGATAGTGTTTATGCCTTGATGTACCATATTCCTTGGTGGACCTATGCTTTGGTCAATGGTTTTAGTTTTAACCTTGCCCATGCTCTGTCGACGATCATTTTCTATCCCATTATCTATCAAATCTTTAGGAGATTTTATGTTGAAAAAAACCATTTCTAGCTTGATGACCTTACTTGCAGCTCTTCTTTTAGCGAGTTGCGCTCCGTCTCATAGCACAAACAATCAAACAACTGCTTCTAGCGCAGAAGTTGCCAAGAAAAACGAAATTTCGATTACGATTAGTGTGACGCCAGAAGGTCAAAAAGTGCAATCGAAAACCTTGAAAGTAGCAGAAGAGAGCAACCTCATGAAAGTGCTCAAAGCCAACTACAAGATTGAAGAAAAAAATGGCATGATCACCTCGATTGACGGTCACAGCCAAGACGAAGCCAAAGGCCTTTACTGGATGTACAAGATCAATGGCGAAATGGCTCCAAAAGGTGCTGCTGAAACCACCGTTAAAAAAGGAGACAAGATCGAATTCTATCAAGAAGTGTATAAATAATGAGAAGAGAGTGGGACAGAAATCGGTAATTCGTTAGAATTCGATTTCGTCGTCCCACCTCCGCACAGTTGAGTAGGGCTGTAAAAGCTGATGAAGTCAGCGTAGTAGAGCCCACTCAACCACTGCGTCTTGCTCGACAATCCAAAAATAATTGAGAGGCTAGGACTTTTGTTCCAGCCTCTTTTTTGCTAAAGTTTAGGAGCTTATTTAAAACTTCTTTCTAATTAGAAAAATATTTGAGAAACTATTGACAGCCTCATATAACAGTGTTACAATAATATTACAAAATATTACAAATGTTACAAAAAAGAGGTTCTGTTATGAAAAACAAAAAAATCATTTCCCTAGCAGCTCTAGCTCTTACAGCTAGTCTTTTCCTAGGAGCTTGTGGCGGGAATAAAGAAGAAAAAACTTCAGAAGCAAGCAGTTCAAAGACCAGTCAGGTTAAACAAACAAGTTCTTCTTCTAAGAAAAAAGTGATCACTAGTAAAGATCCAATTGCCTCTTCATCCTCTGATAGCAAATCAGAAGAAAGTCATACTGTTGGTAGCAAAAATAACCAAGCAGCAGCTAGTCAAACACCTGCTCCAGCTAAAGAAGCGACACCAGCAGCACCCGTAACAAAAGAAACAAAAGAAGTAGCCACTCCAGCAACACCAGCGAAAGCAAAATTGCCAAGTCTAGAAGACGGTCATGCCCATGCTAAGAAGCAAGCTTCTGCCACTGAGAATGCCCAATACAAGGGAGTCTATTCTGTAGCAGCAGGGGATTTCTCTGCAGCAGCAGGGAATTGGTCTGACAAACGCGACACTGGAGTTACTATTGGCCAAGGTGGTCAAGTGACCATCCAACTGCCTGGTGGCCAACCCGTAGCCTATGGTATCAGTGCTTATAACTATACCTTGGATGATGGTCATTACCATGCTAATCTCTCAGCAGGCGATGGGTCTGCAGCGAGTCTAGATATCGTAGTTGGAAAAGATGGCTCTGTATCTAGTGTGACGGTTCTGAAAGACGGTGTCAGCCACTCCCTCACTCGTGAATAAAATTCGAAAGATCTGAAAGGAGAAGCTTCTCTTTTCAGATCTTTTTTGTTAATTTGAAGAAAAATATATTTTTTTATAAAAAACTATTGACAGATAGAAAATATAGTTTATAATAAAAACATAAAGAAAACATATTTATAAAAAATTATAAAAAGGAGTTCATATGAAAAAAGAAAGAATTGCCCTGGTTTTTGGAACCTTTGCGCCTCTTCATCAAGGGCATATTGACTTGATCCAGCGGGCCAAGCGTCAGTGTGATCGCGTTCGTGTCATCGTATCTGGTTATGAAGGAGATCGTGGCGAAGAAGTCGGGTTGACTTTACAAAAACGCTTCCGTTATATCCGCGAAGCCTTCTCTAATGATGAGTTGACCCAAGTCTATAAGCTAGATGAGACAGAACTTCCTCGTTATCCCTTGGGCTGGGAGCCTTGGTTACAAACAGCCCTAGACACCATCCAGTATCAAACAGAGACAGAAGAGTTGATCTTTTATGTAGGGGAGAAAGCCTATAAGGAAGAGTTGGAAGCTAGAGGGTTTGAAGTTCACTTAGAAGAGCGTCGCTTCGGGATCTCTGCTACCATGATCCGGGAAAATCCAAGCAAATACTGGAAATACATCGCCCAGCCCTTCCGTCGCCAGTTCACAAAAAAAGTTTTGATCATGGGGAGCGCCAGCAACGGGAAAACGACCCTTGCAAAGGACTTGGCTCGCTTTTACGATGCACCTGTTAGTCTTGAGTATGCCCGTGAATACCAGATCAAAAACAATGTTCGAGATGATGAGCTCACGCCAAAAGATTACTATTACCTACTCTTAGGACAGTATGATCAAACCTCTAAGCTCATCGATAGTAGTGCCAATCGAGGCCTGGTCATCGCCGATACCAATTCCCTGGTAACCAAGGGTTATTACGACTACTACATGGAAGTTGAAGGCCAGGATACCAGTATGACCGATACCTTTGACAACCTCTTTGTCAGTATTTTGTCCAAAGAAAAATGGGATTTGATACTCTTTGTACAGCCGATCGGCTCTTATGTCAATGATGGTTTCCGAGATATGACCATGGCTGACGAAGAGATCCGCACCAGCTTTTCAAATTACCTAGACCAATTGCGCCAGCAATACCTAGGAAACATTCCGACCACTTTCCTCGCATCAGACTACCTCGGCAACTACGAAGAAGCCAAGAAGGTGATCGATGCCATTTACCAAGCCGACTAAGGAGCAGCTTATGAAAAACCTATCTGAAAAATTCACAACCTTTATCCAAGACTTTAAAAATGTTAACCAAGAAGCGAAAAAACAAGGCTTTGTCAATATTATGAAACTCCTGTGGAAGGACCTTTTTGTAGGACGCACAGCCTTTCAATGGATCTATCTCCTGCTTCTTTCCAGCGTTCCCTTCTTCTTAGAATGGACCAAAGCCCTCAAGAAGGAGGTGGCTTAGATGGCAAGTCTCTCAATTCCAGCAGGAATGACGGAGAAAGAGTATTTTGAGACGGCCGCTAGTGAAGCAGACTTTCTCAAGTGGTACAAGGAGCAAGACCTGCCGACTTATGAAACTCCAAGTGTCACAGCGGACATGGTAGCTTACTGTTTTGTTGAAGGCAAGCTCAAGCTCTTAGCTATTCGCCGCAAGGCCCACCCTTATCAACACCGCCTCGCCTTGGTGGGGGGCTTTGTGAACAAGGATGAAGATGCGACTCATGCCTGTATCCGAGAAGTCAAAGAAGAAGTTGGGCTCGATCTGCCAGTGAATAAGGTGGAGCAGCTCCTGACCGTTTCCACCCCTGGGCGGGACCCCAGAGGCTGGGTCATTACCATTGCCCATCTGGTCTATCTGCCAGCAGAAGCAGTAGACTTAGCCCATGCAGGTGACGATGCCAAGGAAGTCGTTTTTCTCGATGTCGATTTCAAACAGTCCCAGTGTTTGCTTGATGGAGAACCCTTAGCTGCTTCTGATTTTGCCTTTGACCACTACCAGATTATTCAAGAATCGATCAAGCGGATTCAGGGGCGTCTGGACTGGAATCCAACCTTCCTCTATCTGTTAGAGGAGCCTTTCACCGTTTATGAAGCAACTGAGTTGGTCAATCTGATCAATCCTGGACGTCCCATCGTTAGCAATAACTTCCTCGTAAAATTCGGAGAATTCGTGGAAGAAGTGGGTGTCAAGCGGGTACCTAAGAAAAAACCACGCAAGACCTATCGCCTAAAACAGTAGATCGAGCGAGGTTCATTCTACCAGCCCTCCCTTTTAGTAACGGAAGGGCTTTTTCTGATTTTTCCTGCTCCACTTGTGTGCAAAGTGGTATAATAAACATAATTGAGATCAAAAGAGACAAGACTATGGAAGAAAAAATAATTTTACCACAAAATACACGACTGATGGGGGCTCTACTTGGTTTTATCGGAGGGGGCCTCGATGTCTTTTGCCACATGCACTACCGGAGTTTGGTCGCGACCCAAACGGGGAACCTACTGCTTCTCATCGCTGATTGGCACGATCCCCGTGTCGAAAATACCATCATGCGTTTTTCATCTATTTTATTTTTCTCGCTCGGCTTTGTGGTTGCCCTCCATATCAAAGAGTATCGCAAGACAGCCTTTTGGCGGACCAAGATGTTAATTCCTTTGTTTGTGGTGACACTCCTGATTCCCTTGGTGTCTGTCATACCACCTGTAGAAGTTCCCTTTATTGCTTTTGGGACAGGGATGATGATGTTGACCTTTACAGGGAGCCTCATCGAAAATCACCCTTATGTGATCTTTATGACTTCCGGCAATTACCGCAAGATGCTGACGGCCTTGTACCGAATCACTCGAGGAAAGGGAGATTTGGACGAGTATCGGCGTCAGGCCATGAATTACGGGATTGTCGTTGGGAGCTTTGTTGCAGGAGCTATTAGCGTAGCCATCCTCATGCATTTCATTCACCAATGGGCCATCTGGCTGATCACAGCCAACCTCTTTTTGATCATGACCTACTACACCGCCAGAGTCAAACAACTCGGCCTGCAAACAGACAATCTATAGAAACAGGACCCCGTGTGAGGTCCTGTTTTAGATTAATGACAAAGCCATCTTAGAAACTTTCCTTAGGTGAGTACGGACGTCAGCGAACTTCGAAGAAGTTCCATGACTTAGTTTTGAGCCTAAGGTCTCAAAACTCCCGAGTGCCTGAAAAAATCGTGTTTCAGGCACTTTTCTCACAGCGGAAAGTTTCGGTAATTTTTTGATTCGCTCAAAAAATTAAAACATATTTATATTTCTTTGCCGAATTGCTTAACTTATTAAAAAATAGTACAGGACCTCACATGAGGTCCTGCTTTTTTTGTTTCTATGCTTTTAATTGTAAGAGTTCTTCAATCTCAGCCAGAGTGCTAGCTTGCGAGATGGCGCCACGGAGTTTGGCTGCGCCTGAGGTACCACGGAGGTAGTGAGGGGCGAGGCCACGGAATTCACGAACGGCAATGTGCTCACCTTTGAGATCGATCAAGCGTTTCAAGTGTTCGTAAGCGATCTTCATCTTGTCTTCAAAAGTCAAATCAGGCAGGATTTCTCCTGTTTCAAAGTAGTGGTTGATTTGGTTGAAGAGATAAGGATTCCCCATAGCAGCGCGACCAATCATGACCGCATCAGCACCGACTTCTTCGATCCGTTGTTTGGCGTCTTGAACCGTACGGATATCTCCATTTGCGATGAAAGGAATCTTGGTCAGGGCCTGTGCAACCTTGTGAAGGGTCTCAAGGTCCGCATGACCCGTATACATTTGCTCCCGAGTCCGTCCATGCATGGCAAGGGCAGAGACACCTGCAGCTTCAGCAGCGAGCGCATTCTCAACTGCTAGGGAAGGATCCGACCAACCCGTCCGCATTTTAACAGTGAGGGGGATATCAAGGACAGATTGAACCTTATTGATGATGGAGTAGATCTTGTCTGGATCCTTGAGCCACATCGCACCAGCCTCGTTCTTGACGATTTTATTCACCGGGCAACCCATGTTGATATCAACGATATCGGTCTTGGTTTTTTCTTGGATAAATTCAGCTGCGCGTGCGAGGCTATCTTCGTCACTTCCAAAGAGTTGGATCGATACAGGATTTTCTCCTTCATCGATATGGAGCATGTGAAGCGTCTTTTCATTGTTGTACTGGATTCCCTTGTCAGAGACCATTTCCATCACAACGAGCCCTGCCCCCAGTTCTTTGGCAATGGTCCGGAAAGCTGAGTTGGTCACTCCGGCCATTGGGGCTAGGACGGTACGGTTAGGGATTTCGACATCCCCGATCATAAATGGCGTATTAAGATTTGTCACGAATGAGTTCCTCCAAGTCATTTTCGTCAAAGTGGTAGTGTGTTTGGCAGAATTGGCAGGTAATCTCTGCACCGTGATCTTCATCTTTCATCTCTTTTAGATCACTAGCTGGCAGACTTGCTAAAGCGTTCAAGAAACGCTCACGGCTACAGTCGCACTGGAAGCGAAGTTCTTCTTCAGAGAGACGTTTGAAAGGTTCATCCCCATAGATAGCGGCAAGAAGAGCTTCAATATGGTCTTCAGATTCCAAAAGTGTGGAGATGGCAGGCATTTCTTGGATGCGTTTTTCAAAGCGCGCGATTTCTTCTTCCTTGGCATTTGGCAAAACCTGGAGCAAGAAACCACCAGCCACCTTGACCTTGTCTTCGTCATCCAACAGGACATTGAGTCCAACTGCAGAAGGTGTTTGTTGGCTTTCCGTCAGATAAAAGGCCAGGTCTTCTCCGATTTCACCGGTGACAAGAGGGGTCATGGAGTTATAAGGATTTCCCGTACCATAGTCAGTGATGACCAGGAATTCTCCGTTTCCGACAAATGGTCCCACCAGGACTTCACCAGTTGCCGTCTTCTTGATATCCACTCCAGGATTTTGCACGTAGCCCTTAACATTTCCCTTGGTATCTGCCACGGTGATGATGGCTCCGAGTGAGCTAGTCCCAAGGACCTTGACCGTAATTTTAGTATCTCCTTTCTCGTTTGCTGCTAAGATTTGACTGGCAATGAGGGTACGGCCAAGTGCGACCGTGGAGCTAGCTTGTGTATGATGTTTTTCTTGGGCTGTTCGTACGGTTTCTGTACTGTCTAGTACATAGGCACGAAAAGCGCCGCTTTCTGAGATAGTTTTAATAATTTTGTCCATACCTACTATTTTAGCACAAATCAAGCAAAGTGGGGACAAGGAGAATTCCGAAAATCAGTCGTTTCAGAAGAAGGGCAAGAAGAAAAGAAAATTCCGAACGTTATTTCTAGAAAGAAGCAATTTCCAAGTAAAAGACGAGTTTCATAGAGAAGTTAGTTTAAAAAGGAAGGAGAAAAATAAACGATAGCTGAGTGGATCTTGAAAAAACATCAAAAATTGCTTATAATAGAGTGTAAGACAAACTTGCAGGTGAGACTCCTGCCCTTAGTTTGAAGAAAGGCATAGATAGCATCCTATCTATGGTATATGAAAAAGAATTATGACATCAGTAGTTGTAGTAGGAACCCAATGGGGTGATGAAGGAAAAGGGAAGATTACTGACTTCCTATCAGCCAATGCAGAAGTCATTGCTCGCTACCAAGGTGGGGACAATGCCGGTCACACCATCGTGATCGACGGCAAAAAGTTCAAGTTGCACTTGATTCCTTCAGGTATCTTCTTCCCTGAAAAGATTTCTGTCATTGGGAATGGGGTTGTGATCAATCCTAAATCATTGGTCAAAGAGTTGGCTTATCTTCATGAAGAAGGTGTGACAACGGATAGTTTACGCATTTCAGACCGTGCCCATGTCATCCTCCCTTACCATATCGAATTGGACCGTCTCCAAGAAGAATCTAAAGGAGACAACAAGATCGGAACGACGATTAAAGGGATTGGCCCAGCTTACATGGACAAGGCTGCGCGTGTGGGAATCCGGATTGCGGATCTCTTGGATCGTGATGTCTTTGCGGAACGTCTTCGTATCAACTTGGAAGAAAAGAACCGTCAATTTACCAAGCTCTATGATGCAGAGCCTCTTTCATTTGACGATATCTTCGAAGAATACTATGAATATGGTCAACAAATCAAGCAATATGTAACGGATACTTCTGTCATCTTGAACGATGCTTTGGACAACGGCAAGCGCGTGCTCTTTGAAGGAGCCCAAGGGGTTATGTTGGATATCGACCAAGGAACTTATCCATTTGTTACTTCCTCAAACCCTGTTGCAGGTGGAGTGACCATCGGATCAGGTGTCGGCCCAAGCAAGATCGACAAGGTTGTCGGTGTATGTAAAGCCTATACCAGCCGTGTTGGAGATGGCCCATTCCCTACGGAACTCTTTGATGAAGTGGGGGATCGGATCCGTGAAGTCGGCCATGAGTATGGGACAACAACCGGTCGTCCTCGTCGTGTCGGTTGGTTTGACTCAGTTGTCATGCGCCATAGCCGTCGTGTCTCAGGAATTACCAACCTTAGCTTGAACTCGATCGACGTTCTATCAGGCTTGGATACAGTGAAAATCTGTGTGGCCTACGACTTGGATGGAGAACGCATCGATTACTACCCAGCAAGTCTGGAGCAGCTCAAGCGCTGCAAGCCGATCTATGAAGAATTGCCAGGTTGGTCAGAAGACATCACTGGTGTCCGCAGCCTAGAAGACCTGCCAGAAAATGCCCGCAATTATGTTCGCCGTGTCAGCGAACTGGTTGGAGTCCGCATTTCGACCTTCTCAGTCGGACCAGGTCGCGAGCAAACCAATATCTTGGAAAGTGTTTGGTCTAGTTTATAAGCAAATGAAGATAAGAGAGTGGGACAGAAATCGGTCATTCGTTAGAATTCGATTTCATCGTCCCACCTCCGCACAGTTGAGTAGGGCTGTAAAAGCTGATGAAATCAGCGTAGTAGAGCCCACTCAACCACTGCGTCTTGCTCGACAATCCAAAGACAATTGAGAGGCTAGGACTTTTGTCCCAGCCTCTTTTTGAAAGCAGAAAGAGGAAAAAATGTATCAAACGATTTTATTTGACCTAGACGGCACCTTGACCAATTCAGAACTAGGGATTACCAACTCGGTGGCCTATGCCTTAGGAAAATATGGGATTCAAGTGCCAGACAAGAAAGCATTGAGAGTTTTCATCGGTCCGCCCTTGCAGGAGTCTTTTGAGCGCTTTTATGGATTTTCTAAGGAAGAATATTTAAAGGCCATTGACTACTATCATGAGTATTTTTCCGAAAAAGGCCTTTATGAAAATGAGGTCTATCTAGGCGTTCCTGACTTGCTGGCTTCTCTCAAGCAGGCTGGCAAACAGTTGATTGTAGCTACGTCAAAGCCTGAAGAATTTTCCATTCAAATTCTCAAACACTTTGGTTTGTATGATTATTTTGACTTTGTCGCTGGTGCGACCATGGATAGAAAACGTAGTAAAAAAAGCGATGTTATCCAGTATGCCTTGGAGCAAAATGGGATTACAGATTTGGCGCATACCATCATGATTGGAGACAGGGAGCACGATGTGCTTGGCGCTCAAGCGCAAAAGCTTGATTCTATCGGTGTCCTTTATGGCTTTGGAAGCAGGGAAGAATTGGAAGAAGCCGGCGCCACCTATATTGCTCAAGAAGTTGGCGAAATTGCAGCTTTTATAGGATAACCTTTTCCAAAATATTAAAAGTTGGAACTTTTCTAATCTGCTGAATATTGCTTTATTTAATATTTCTATCGGTGTATACTTACTGTAGGTTAAGTCACACAGATTAAGAGGTGATAATATGAATTTGTCACGATATATATTAAAATATAGTACTGATGATGGTACGTTGTATTTTAATACTAAAACCAATCATTCATTTTTTCTTACGAATGAATTGAATAGAGTAGTCGACAGCAATGATGTGATTAGGAAAGAGTTTCATGCTTATCTTGATAAAAATAAATATTTAAGTGAGAGTGAGTATGAGGTCGAAAAGTATCTATCTAAAATAAGCGATACAGATGCTGAATTATTGGAACTAACAATTTTGACACATGGAGATTGTAATTTTCGGTGAAGGTTAAAGTGAATAACAAATTCGATGACAAAATGAATGCTAAACCTAGAGTATTTAACTATAATTGTGATTGTAAATAATCACGATTTTAAATAAATTAGAGAAGAGGGTTGTGCTAGCCCTCTATTTTGATGGATGATAATTATGAGAAATATTTATAAGTACATTGATAAGAAGTATCTTTTTCCTATTTTTTTAGGGCGTATTGTGAATAGTGGTTTGGTGTTGGCGCAACCTCTGATTTTAACGAAGGCCTTGAAGTTAGATCAAAACGGCCTTTCTTATGGAAAAATTCTCAATTTTGTTTTATTTGGTTTGTCTGTCTATCTTGTTATTTATAGTCTGATGCTGTTTTCAAACTATTCGCACAATATATTCCGAAGAGAAATCAACAAAAGTGTCCGTGCCCTTTTATTTAAGAAAGTCATATTGAATCCTAAATTTTCCAATGATGAAAAAGTTAGTCTGCTAACTCAAGATATGGAATATGTGGGCGATAATTATTTGGAAAATATAAATGTTATGGTGAGTTGGGGATTTGTCGCCCTTGTTACAGCCATTTATATTGTTTCACAAAATTTTCTCTTAGGACTTATTTTTGTCATTTTTACGATTATGAGACCTATTCCTCAGTTCATCATGAATCGTCGTTTACAAGATTCGGGAGACAGCTGGTCCAAGCTTAGAACGAAATTACATGGGCTTGTCTCGGATAGTATGCAAGGCAGCCAAACCTTACGGATTAATCAGGCCATGAGGCTGAATGAAGAGCGCGTGAATGATTTAAACGGAGAATATCAAAAAGCCATCCAAAGATTTTGTTTCACACATAATATTATTTTTTTCTTTAATGGATTTATGGTCTTTTTTAGTCAGGTTGTTCCTCTTGCTTTAGGCTTTTATTTGAGTTTACAGGGAAATTCTATTTCTATTACAAGCCTCATCTCTATGTATGTTGCTGCGGGGATGCTGGTAGAACCGATCCAAACTCTGATGTACAGTGCAGCCAATCTCCAAGGTGCCTTGCCGACTGCGAACCGCCTGTTTAAGATTATCGAGGAAGAACCTGATTTCGAAGAGACAAAGGATCAATTTGTTGAAAATCTCGAATCGTTGCGCTTAAATCATATTTCAAAAAGTTTTGCTGAACGTCAGCTTTTTTCTGATTTGACGGCGACGATTTCAGTAGGTCAGAAGGTCTTAATCAAAGGACCGAGCGGGTCTGGAAAGACGACTCTTTTTCGCTTGATTTTAGGAGAAGAAGTATGTGATGAGGGTGACATTTTCGTTCAGTATGATGGAAATCAAATAACGAGTCATTTCCAAGGGAATATCGGTTTAATTAGCCAGCATCCCTTCCTGTTTAACGATACTATCCGCTATAATCTAACTTTTGGTCAGCCTTTTCAGGACCATGAATTATTGGAGGTATTGGACCGAGTTGGCTTAATAGATGAATTTCAGGATATTTTGAATGTAGAAATTCATAATAATGGTGAAAACATTTCAGGAGGTCAGCGTGTCAGATTAGAGTTGGCTCGTTTTCTCTTACGCGAGAAGGATATTTTATTAGCGGACGAAGTGACATCAGCTTTGGACGAAAAAAATAGTCGTCTGGTTAGAGACCTAATCTTTTCTTTGCCGATCACGGTACTAGAAATAGCCCATCATATTGATGAAGAAGAGCGCTATGACCAAATCCTTGAGTTACGTAAAGGATGAGCGATGCCACAATAGTTGGTTCTGCGACAAAGCGGATAGTAGTAAGCCAGCAATTTGTCAGATATTTTTGAGATTCTAAGTGGTGATATTTCCAAAATCATCAATACTCAGAGAACTTAAGCTTTATTTAAGATAGGCCAGCTATACTAGAAGCATAAACAAAGACCTCCTAACTTTGTTTAAACCTCCTAAACTTTTTCATAATAATCTCCCATAAGAGTCGCCCAATCGGCGGCTTTTTTTGTGAGTCGTAAGCTGCCTATGGTATAATGAACAAAGAAACTAAAAGGAAGAAGGAAGAGATGGACTACACGATAGAGGAAAAAGCGATGTTTATGAGGGAAGCCCTGAAGGAGGCGGAGATTGCCCTCGCCAATGATGAAATACCGATTGGCTGTGTCTTGGTCAAGGATGGTCAGATTATCGGGCGTGGACATAATGCGCGTGAGGAGCTGCAGCGGGCGGTCATGCATGCGGAAATCATGGCGATCGAGGAGGCCAATCAGCGTGAAAATAGCTGGCGCCTGCTGGATACGACGCTTTTTGTCACGATTGAGCCCTGTGTCATGTGTAGTGGTGCCATTGGTCTAGCTCGGATTCCCCAGGTGATTTACGGGGCGACCAATCAGAAGTTCGGTGGAGCAGGTAGTCTCTACGACATTTTGGCAGATGAACGCCTCAATCACCGAGTCGAAGTAGAAACAGGAATCTTGGAAGCAGAATGTGCAGCCATCATGCAGACCTTCTTCCGCCAAGGTCGGGAACGAAAAAAACAAGCCAAGCTCGCAGCCAAGGCCGAAACACAAGAATAAAAACCGGACCTTTGCAAATCGAACAAATTATGATATAATACCTATCGGAGCAACAGTTCTGCGTGAAGCGGGTCAGGGGAGGAATCCAGCAGCCCTAAGCGAAGTGAACTGTGTGCTCTTTTCTATTGCTCTTGATGAGTCAAGTCCAAGGGACGCAGAAGAATCCTAGAGCAATGGATGCAGTTTTTCCCGCTAGGGAAAAAGCTGTAAACCTATGATAGCCCTTAGTGAATCAAGTCCAACGGACGCGGATGAACTTAGGTGCATTGACGCAGTTCGAACAAAGTGAGAACTAGGTTCCGAAGTATAATGAATCAAGCCTAAAAGGTGCAGATGAATATTGGAGCAGCGAATCTAGTTTGAACGGACCTGAAATGAATTCAGCTGACATCCAATCTTAAGAAGCGTATTTGTTTTCTTGTCAATCAAAATTGTTCTTCTCAATAGGCCTAAAATTTGTTGTCTTACGCAAACGAGTGCTCTCGGTTATGTCCTAAGGTTAGCTTATTTAGAAAAATAGTATAGAATATAAAATGTAAACGTTTTAAAATAGTGAAAGCACTTGCTTATTTTTTCTTAAAGCGTTATCATAAAAGAAAAGAACAATTGGAGGATAAACATGTCACATATTAAATTTGACTACTCAAAGGTGTTAGATAAATTTGTAGCACCACATGAACTAGATTATATGCAGCCTCAAGTGACTGCTGCAGATTCTGCTCTGCGAAATGGTACAGGTCCTGGGGCAGAAATGACTGGCTGGTTGAACTTGCCTGAAGAATATGACAAAGATGAATTTGCTCGTATTCAAAAGGCTGCTGCTAAAATCCAATCTGATAGTGAGGTATTGATCGTAATCGGTATTGGTGGTTCCTATTTAGGAGCTCGTGCAGCTATTGATTTCTTGAATAATTCTTTTGTAAATCTACAAAGCAAGGAAGAACGCAAGGCACCTCAAATCCTCTATGCTGGAAATTCTATTTCTTCAAGCTATTTGGCTGATTTGGTAGACTATGTATCAGACAAAGATTTCTCTGTCAACGTTATTTCTAAGTCAGGAACGACTACAGAGCCTGCTATTGCTTTCCGTGTCTTCAAAGAACTCTTGGTTAAGAAGTATGGTCAGGAAGAAGCAAATAAACGGATTTATGCAACTACAGACCGCGCTAAAGGTGCAGTTAAGGTTGAAGCAGATGCTAATGGCTGGGATACTTTTGTAGTGCCTGATAGTGTAGGTGGTCGTTTTACAGTATTGACAGCAGTGGGACTCTTGCCAATCGCAGCTGCAGGGGCTGATATCAGCAAGTTAATGGAAGGAGCAAATGCTGCTCGCAAGGCTTATGCTTCTGATAAGTTGGCTGAAAATGAAGCATATCAATATGCAGTTGTACGCAATATCTTGTACCGTAAAGGTTATCTGACAGAAGTTCTAGCTAACTATGAACCATCTCTACAATACTTCTCTGAGTGGTGGAAGCAACTGGCTGGTGAGTCAGAAGGGAAAGACCAAAAAGGGATTTACCCAACTTCAGCCAACTTCTCAACAGACTTGCACTCTCTGGGACAATTTATCCAGGAAGGTACCCGTATCCTCTTTGAAACAGTTGTACGTGTAGATAAACCTCGCAAAAATGTGCTGATTCCTGAATTGGCAGAAGACTTGGACGGTCTTGGCTACTTGCAAGGAAAAGATGTTGACTTTGTCAATAAAAAAGCTACAGATGGAGTGCTGTTAGCACACACTGATGGTGGAGTTCCAAATATGTTTGTGACACTGCCTGAGCAAGATGAGTTCACTTTGGGCTACACTATTTACTTCTTTGAGTTGGCTATTGCTCTTTCTGGCTACCTGAATGGTATCAATCCATTTGACCAGCCTGGAGTTGAGGCTTATAAGAAAAACATGTTTGCCCTTCTTGGAAAACCAGGCTTTGAAGAGCTGGGTGCTGAGCTGAATGCACGCCTTTGATTCTTATATGCCTTGAGTTCATTTAGAGTATAAAAAGAGATCCACAAGTTCATTTCTTGTGGATTTTTTAGTACAAGCCTCATAATTAGTTTATTATTTTTTTGAACAGTATAAAAAAGAGTGTCTTAATTCTTTTATGAAAGCGCTGTATAATTGCCTTGTAAATAAAATTTGAGAGGTATCAAAATGAATGATTGGTTAAACATAAAAGGCAAAACAGTTCTTGTGACTGGCGCGTCATCTGGGATCGGTAAGGCAATCGTTGAAGAATTGCTGGAATTAGGTGTCAATGTAGCGAATTTCGATCTTAGCGACAACGATTTGCGTCATCCAAATCTATTATTTGTAAAAGTTGATGTAACTTCTCGCTCTGAAGTAGAAGAGGGTGTTGCCAAAATAGTTGAAAGATTTGGCAATATTGATGCAGTGGTCAATAATGCAGGGATTAATATCCCTAGATTATTAATCGATGCAGAAAATCCTAAAGGTCCTTACGAATTGGACGATGAGACGTTCGAAAAAGTAACGATGATTAATCAAAAAGGTTTGTATCTGGTTAGTCAGGCAGTGGGACGTATTTTAGTGAAAAATGGAAAAGGTGTAATTGTGAACATGGCTTCAGAAGCAGGCTTGGAAGGTTCTGAAGGACAAAGTGCCTATGCTGCCACAAAAGCAGCAGTCTATAGTTACACTCGTTCATGGGCAAAAGAGCTGGGTAAGCATGGTGTACGTGTGGTTGGAATTGCTCCAGGAATTATGGAAGCTACGGGACTTCGAACTCTTTCTTATGAGGAAGCTCTTGCTTATACCCGTGGAAAGACGGTAGAAGATATTCGAGCTGGTTATGCTTCAACTTCAACAACTCCTTTGGGACGAAGTGGTAAACTACGGGAAGTAGCTGACCTTGTAGCATTCTATATTTCAGACCGTTCTAGCTATATAACTGGAGTCACTACAAATATTGCCGGGGGGAAAACTCGCGGTTAAAAAAATGAAGGTGAGGAAGAGAGTTGACCATAGTAAATCGATGGTATAACATTTTAGAAAAAATGGTCTCACAGCCAACTTATTCCTTGGTAGATATGCGCTCAGAGCTGGATATTAGTATGCAAACCTTGCAAAAGAGTATCCAACAATTAAATGATGTTTTGGCTCCGAGTATCCAGATTATCTCACAAGATGATAAGTTAATGTTAGAGGTGTATGACTATACTGAGTTGGAAAGGATTTTATCTGGTAGTTTAAAACGGGAGAGTGACTTCAATTCTTCCAGTAAAAGAATTGCCTATTTACTAAAACGTTTAATTAAGTCAACCTCCCCTCTTCTTATTGACGACTTGGCTGAGGAGGCAGGTGTTAGTAGAAGTACCCTTAATAAGGATTTAAAACAAGTAAAATCTTTGGCAGAGAGTTACTCTATCACTATTTCAGGAAAGCCCAACCGTGGGCTGGAGGTCTTGGGGTCCGAGCTGAATTTGCGCTTGCTCTATATTCACCAAGTGGCCCCTTACTTTGAAGGAAAGACACTCACCGAGGCAACATCTTCTTTTCTGGAGACGCTACTCCAGGAGTATAAAATCCCGAAAGAAACAAAGGAACTCCTTCGAAAGACAATTTCAATTATGGTGGAGCGTATTTATGCATCTAGGGTGTTGAGTTGCCCTATTCCTTACTATAGGAATGATTTAACAGAGACACCTTTGGTTGAAAAATTAATCTATCATATTGAGATGACTTATAAGATTTCCCTCAGTCAGTTTGAAATAGACTTTTTGTGTTTTCCGTTTAATATCCGTTTTATTGACACTTTAAGCAAGCCGTCTTATCAATCTGAACAGCTTGCAAACATTTTTCAAGGGATTGTCAAGAAAGTCAAAGAAACAATGTTGGTTAACTTTGATGATGAAGAATTATTTGAAGAAATCAAGTCTCATCTAGGCCCCTTAATCAATCGACTGATTTTCCATGTGCAAGCTAATGATATATTCCATGGCGAGGTTCAAACTCAATATCCTTTTGCTTTTGAAATGGCGAAAATTGCTGGAGAAGAACTGTCTGCAATTTTTGGTTCTGAATTGGAATTATCTGAAATCGGATATCTGGCTTTGTATTTTGAAATGATTTTAAGAAAGCAAAACTCTGTTGTAAATGGTTCTCGCAAGCAGATAGCAGTAGTTTGCACAACAGGAAGAGGAACTGCTGCGATGATTATTCAGCAACTCAGACGAATCCTTGGAAATGATGTAGACATTACTCAGTATTCTGAAGAGGATTTTAATCTGGATTTGAATCAGGACTATTTCGCGATTTTTACGACAGTTCCTCTAAAATATAAAGATTCTAAATCTCCAGTCATTCAAGTTAATCATCTTTTTGATGATCAATGGCTGCGGGAAGAATGGCAGAGGGCCAATGCTTTTCATCAAAAAAATCTAGAAACAGTCAGCTTACGTTTTCTTCGGTTGAGTCCCCAAAAAACCTATCAGCAATACTTGCTAAATATGGTTGCAGAGTTAGAGAAACTTCAGATGATTGATGAAGGTTTTAGAAATCGGATAATTGATAGGGAGAAAAAACAATCAACCATTTTTGGTGGAGGAATTGCCTTCCCCCATACAATTAACCAGGGTTATGCAAAGACTATTTTAATGTTTGGAAAGCTAGAAGAGCCTTATCAAAAAGGAGATGATTGGATTGAATTTATCTTTCTAGTCGCCATTCCCTCAGAAATTGAAAGCAAAATGGAGAGTGAATTGCTGGAATTGTATGACGACATTTTTCGAATTGCAGGAGAGCCTTCTCTAAAAGAAGCTTTGAGGGCTGTAGAAACAGAGACAGAGTTTCTATCATTTTCTAAGAGCAAAGGAGTATTTTAATGAATTCGCTAATAATTTTCGCTGTATTTGTCATGGCAGCTTATATATTTCAAATGTTCCTCGGCTGGCAGCAACTCAAAGACTTCAATAAGACCTATACGATGCTCCGAAGACTGGGGCGCGTAGCGATTGGCAGGAAGTCCGGAAGAATCAAATCCGGTACGATTGTCATGTTCGCGGTTGATGAAAACGGTCGGGTTCTTAAAGCTAGCAAAATGCAAGGAGTCACAATCTTAGCACGTTTTCAAAATATGGACGATTATGTTGGAGAAGACATCCATTATTTTGACAAGTATAATCCTCTTGTGAGAAAAGAAAATAAGTTGATGCAATCAGCCATAGAAGATGCTAGAAAAGTCTATCTTTGGCATGAGGCAGGTATTGAGAAAGAGACAAGTTCATCTGATTCTTTTCTGGGATTCGGCTTTTATGCGAATTACTTACAATTATCTATTAAACAGTTATTTAAAAAAAATAAGAAAGGGAGTTCCTTATGAATCACATTACAAATTTTGCAGAGAGTTTTATGAAACTCTTCCAATTAGGTGGAGAAACCTTTATTAGCTGGATGACAAATATTGTACCGCTTGTCTTAATGCTATTGATTGCAATGAATACCCTTATCGCTTTCTTGGGAGAAGAGAAGGTCAATTCCCTGGCTAAGATTTCTGCCAAAAATCCTGTTAGCCGGTATATGATTTTACCTTTCATTTCAGCCTTTATGCTGGGGAATCCGATGGCAATCAGTATGGGACGTTTCTTACCAGAATATTATAAACCTAGTTTTGTAGCAGCTCAGATGCAGTTCTGCCATACTTCAAATGGTGTATTTCCGCATATCAATCCTGGGGAATTGTTTGTATGGATGGGAATTGCAACAGGAATTCAAACTTTAGGTTTAAGTCAAATGGACTTAGCCATTCGTTACATGCTTGTTGGGCTTGTCATGAACTTTGTAGGCGGTTGGGTGACCGATTTTACAACTGCTTATGTAGCAAAACAGCAAGGTGTTACCTTGAGTAAAACATTTGATTTATAGAAAGAGTGAAATTATGTCATATAAGAGTATAAAAGTTGTTAAAGGAAATGGCGGTTTCGGAGGACCTTTGGTCATTACACCTAGTGAAGCTAAGCATAAATTCATCTATATCACTGGCGGAGGAGAAAAGCCAGATATTGTGGATAAAATTGCTGATTTGACCGGTATGGAAGCTGTTAATGGGTTTAAAACTTCTATCCCAGATGAGGAAATTGCTTTAGCAATCGTGGATTGTGGCGGTACTCTTCGCTGTGGTATTTATCCTAAAAAGGGGATCCCTACAATAAATATTGTAGCTACAGGGAAAAGTGGGCCTCTAGCTCAATATATAACCGAGGAAATCTATGTGTCAGCAGTTGGCCTTAATCAAATTTCTGCTGCTAATGAAGACGAAAAAGCGACAACTGTGGTAACAGAAAAGCCAACTTACGATACTAGTAAAAAAATTACAGAGCAAAAAGCTGAAACAAGTATTGTAGCAAGAATTGGGATGGGCGCTGGGAAGGTCGTTGCGACTTTCAACCAGGCTGCTCGTGAAGCCATCCAAACAATGCTCAACACGATCATTCCTTTCATGGCCTTTGTTTCCTTGCTGATTGGGGTTATTCAAGGTTCAGGTGTTGGAAATTGGCTGGCAAAATTAATGGTTCCCCTAGCTGGGAACATCTGGGGACTCATTTTGATTGGCTTTATCTGTTCCTTGCCATTCCTATCTCCTTTGTTAGGCCCCGGAGCTGTTATCAGTCAGATTATTGGAACCTTAATTGGAGTTGAAATCGGCAAAGGGAATATTCCGCCCCAAATGGCTCTGCCAGCTATATTTGCTATCAACACTCAAAACGGTTGTGATTTCATTCCTGTAGCACTCGGTCTATCTGAAGCCAAGGCTGAAACAGTTGAGGTTGGTGTCCCTTCTGTGCTTTATTCACGCTTTCTCAATGGTGTTCCGCGGGTGCTAGTAGCTTGGATAGCTAGTATTGGCCTTTATCAGTAAACCTTTGATAGATGCACGTAAACATAGCAACTATTATGTTAAACTTATCTATAAGCATAAGTTTATGACAGATTTGAGAAAGGATGAATAGGAATTAGATGAAGAAAATTTTTGAAGCTAAAGTAATTCAAGTGGGGCCTGAAGCTCAGAATATGATTCAAGATGCCAATATGCTCATTTTGTTTGGAGAAGAAGCTCCGGAAGACTTAGCAGAGTATTGTTTTAAAATCGATAACAAAAATCTTCTAGGTGCAATACTAGAAGGTGGAAAGCTGGTGGTAGATAGTCAGGAATATTCGATTACTGCCGTAGGAAATGTAGTAGAAAAAAATTTAACTGGACTGGGCCATATCACGATTTCTTTTGATGGTTCAAAAGAGGGCAGCCTGCCGGGCACTCTCCATGTTGCAGCAGACCAAGCAGTAGTAATTGAAAAGGACTCTACCATTCAGATTTTCGAAACTGCTTGACCATAACAAAATTTAAAATCAAGCAATTTAGAAACATAAAAGTCAAAAAAATTGATTCAGAGCTTGGACAAAAAGTCCAGGCTTCTGGGTCTAAATTAGAAAAAATAGATGACGCGGTGGTTGATTGGCATCTTCCTTCGCTTTTTAAGCCCCAAAGATTGCCTGATCAACTGTGCGGGGGTGGGAAGATGAACTTTTTAACTTGTTTGAAGTTCTTTCCCACTCCCTTTTTGATAGGGAAAATAATTTATGTTTTAATATTGTAAAATTTGTCATTGTTTTTCAATGTTTTCGCAATATGACAAATCAACAAAATTTATAAGGATAAAAGCATGCCAGAAAAAGACGGTCAAGGTCAAGCGCAAAGAGCTTGAAGTCAATCAAACTAGCCAGCCAGTGCAAGGGAATTTCCAGCAGATGCATCCATAAGGTGTGCCTGAACAGAAGGAAAAGACCAAAAAGGTATTTACCCAACTTCAGCAAACTTCTCAACAGACTTGCACTCATTGGGTCAATTTATCCAAGAAGGAACTCGTATCATGTTTGAAACAGTTGTCCGTGTGGACAAACCACGTAAGAACGTGATCATCCCTACATTGGAAGAAGACCTTGATGGACTTGGTTACCTTCAAGGGAAAGACGTTGACTTTGTAAACAAAAAAGCAACTGACGGTGTTCTTCTTGCCCACACAGACGGTGACGTGCCAAACATGTACGTAACTCTTCCTGAGCAAGATGCCTTCACTCTTGGTTATGCCATCTACTTCTTCGAGTTGGCCATCGCCCTTTCAGGTTACTTGAACGCGATCAACCCATTTGACCAACCAGGTGTTGAAGCCTACAAGAAAAATATGTTTGCCCTTCTTGGTAAACCAGGATTTGAAGAACTTGGAGCAGAACTCAACGCTCGTCTTTAATCAATAGACAAAACGATCTCGCAAGAGGTCGTTTTTTTACTTGCTAAACAAACTCATATTTTTGTCCCCTGGAATCAATTATAAAAACACGATCTAGTTATGTTTCTCAATCATATGGTTAACTGATTGCTATTGTCTCCCTTCGCAAGAAATTTTAAGATAAGTTTCTAAAAGGTCGGATATCTCTCCGATCTTTTTTAGTCTATCAAGACAGGAGTTGGTCCTTGCTTGGTTTTATGTTATAGTAGAAGAGAAGAATAAAAAGGAGAATTCGAAATGTCCGAGAAAGATCAAGAACAATTTATGAAACATACTCCCGTAGAGGGTGCGCCTCAATTTGATGTGGCTGCGCCAGCCTTTGTCCCAAAAGAAGAAGCCGAAGACTTGGTCGTTCCAGAAGCTAGTGGCCTTTCAGTGACGGAGACGGAAGCAATGAAAGAAGAGGCAGACAAGCCAGCTATTTCAGAAGCAGTGGAGCTTCCAAAGGTGGATGAAGCAACTGTTGGAGAACATCCAGATGTAGTTGCTGCTCCCCAACCGACTCCTCCATTCCAACCTGCGCCTCAAGCTCCTCAAAACATGGCAGCTGAGCCAGTTGGTCCGCAAACAGTGCCTGTTCCTGAGACACCTATTCCACAAGCTCCTCTTTCTCCTGTTGGAAGACCGATGGATACTGCAGACAAGAAGGCGATTCGTTTTGCCCTTGGGATTTTAGTTGGGCTTCTTATCGGTGGAGTCAGTGGCTATTTGATTGGTCATGCTAGCCCTAGCACGTCATCATCTAGAAAGCAGACTTCTTGGTCAGGTAACCAGTCTGGTTCGTCTTCCAATATCGATTTGGATCAATTGACCGCAGAAGACGCGGAAGTTGATTTTAGCTGGAAACAGTCTGATATCGAGCAACTTCAGTTTTTAACAGGAAGTGATGCTGGGGAGACTCCTGAGGAAATGATTGAAGCTTATGGGAAAGCTAGCTCCGTTCAATTTGAAAGTGGAGAATTGAAATTATTTTGGGATGATAACTCTTATAATAAAGAGGTAAAAGCGACTTACTCTAAGAAAGGGAAAGAATTCCAGCTTGTCAAATTTGAATTTAATCAATTTGGGAAAAATCTTACGGTTGAGGATAACTTTGCAGATGGGTTCAAGGTTGGAGATAGTGAAACCGGTGCTGGAGGGACCTCTTACAAAGAGCTTTTAGAAAAATACGGTGATGCAGTCAATCTGACGGTGAGTTTATCTGATGATTCAGACGAGATAGAATTGGTCATGGACTTCCAAAAGAAAAATGGGGACTACGTGGATTTGACCTTTATTCGCCAAGAAAATGGAGATTTTCTCTTGAGCAGTAAAGACAGCTACTAAAAGGATCAGACAAGAAAGAGGCAAGCGCCTCTTTTTTGGGATAAGACGAGACAAATACGCTAATTTTCTATACAATAGAAAGAGTTTGAATAGAAAGAGCATGAAGGATGGAAGAAATGAAAGAGTGGATAGAACATCATAAGCGGATCCTCCAAAAAGCTGCAAGTGCTTTGCTGGCTTTTATGGTTGGTGTTTGCTTGGTGTTTATGATTCATCCAGTGAAAACCTTGCCCAAAGATCGCTTGTTGAGTTTGTCTCGCATGCAAGAAGACAGCCAGCAATTTGTTGCGTCTTCTTCCAAAGAGCCGGCTTTAGAAGACTTGTTGTCATTGGAGCTTGTAAGGGAAGAAGGGAAGACACAAAAAAATTGGGTGACTTTATCTGCATTCGTCAAAAAAATTGGAAAAGCAGCGAGTTTTACACAAGAAGATACGACTTTTGGAACGCAAGTCCAGCTAGGCTATGGGACTCCTGTGCAGGGGATTCATCCTTATACCATAGAATTTCAAAAGCAGGATGATACCTTTTATTTGAGCTCGATTCAAGGCTTTGCGCCCAAGTCGGCTCACTATCAGAGCAAAAAGAACTTAAAACTGGCAGATTTTACAGGCTATCAGACACTAGATGGAAAAAAGGAAAAGGGGACAGCAGTAGAAGATGTCTTGAAAAAATCAGGTCTTCCCAATTCTCTTAGTTTGACCTCTGAAAAGGACAAGCAAGTCCTAGCCCTGTCTTATCAGGTGACAGATGGACTGGTCTCTTTAACCTTTGAACGTGACCATAGTGGTCAGTATCGTTTGACGAAGAAGGGGTGAAGCAGATGATCGAGTGGATGAAAAAGAATCGAAAAGAACTCTTGCTGCCGTTTTTGTGTTTTGTTTTAGGATTGTTACTTGCGATTGCAAGCATCCAGGTGCAAGAGCAAGGAACCGATACCAAGGAGGACCAAACACTGACTTATTTCCAGCCAAAGGATTACAAGAATTTGGTCAGCAAGGAACAAGAAATCAAACAGTTTAAATGGACCATCGAAGCTGTGGCGAATTTGAAAGTTCGTCTCAAGCAGAGTCAGCAACCAGGAACCCGCTTGGAAACAGTTGTGACGGAATGGGGAAAAGCCCAAAAAGTTAAGTATACAAAGACAGCTCAAGGAGAAAAAACCGTTCTTGTCTTGACTTATGCAGCTAAGCAAACCGATCAGGGCAAGAAAAGTGTAACCTTGTGGTTTGAACAGGAAAAAGACCAGGGGTATCGCTTGACGACAGTGGATGCGACGAATTTGTTGGACGCAAAAGAGAAGACAAGCAGTGAGAAAGAAATCACTACTGAAAAAGAGAAAAAAGGTACAGAATTCGCCCAGCTCATTAAGCAACTAGGAAATCCTCAACGCTTGGTCTGGGGGGAAATGCCAGATGGCGGAATGGGCTATCGCGCGACTTACCAGGTGCCAGGGCAGCCAGAAGTGGTGATGGAATTCAAGAAAAAAGCCAAGAAATTGGTGTTGGTATAAGAAAGGAGACATCATTGGACGATCAACGGACAGACATCAAGGCAGCTTCCTCTCACCAGGGTGGAAGCCGCTTGATTTCAGAAGCCGATCTGGCTTCAATAGGGATGGACAATCATCAGGATACTAGAAGCCATTCAGATACGATGGAGTCTTCCCCTTCTTCCTCAAAAGAGGGGATTGGTTCGCTTTTGCGATTTTTTGGGTGGTTCGCCTTGTTTATGGCTTTTGTGTTTGTGCTTCAAAACGAAGTTAATAAAAGCTCTTCTTCATCTTCTTCGAGTGAGGGGATCAATGGTTTATCACGTGATGGTATCAGAACGGAATATCTGACCAGTGAAAATAGTTCTTATATCGCCTCAGCTAATGAATTTCAATTTCAGCCAACCTATGAAAAGGCTATGTCTCTCATTCCTAATTTTGCAGTGGAAGAAAAAAAGACCTCTTTTGGGACGGTAGATCCACAAGATGTCGTTGCAGCATTAGGTAAAGCAAGGAGTGGGGAAGCAACGTATAGTGGTAGCAGTTCTAGTCCCTTTTTGCTGACCTTAGATTATCAATCAAAGGATGCAGATGGGAAGGTTCTTCTTGAAAAAACAGGTGCCTTTTACAGGATCTCTCTTTTAAGTTTGAAACACTTAAAAAGTGACCGATTTGCGAATAAGAATGGGAGCTTGACGAAGGACGATTTTGCCACTATCAAGGTCGGAATGCCTTATTTAGACCTACTCAATACGGTAGGGATTCCGGATGAAATATATGTATCTGGGCTTTTAGGTTACGGGGAAGCGCCTTCCTTTACCTATCGATTATCGGATTCTCAAACGGTTCAAATCCATTTTGATAGCCGGCAAACCATCAAGGATATCAAATCGAAAGAGGTAGCGACCACACCAGCTTCCTCTACATCTACAGCACAGTAAAAAAATCAGCCGAAGCATTTTAAATAAAAGGAGAGGACAATGCGAAATAAAGACTGGTCGCATCTACGAAATGAGCACCAGAGTCGGTTTTCGAAAGGCCAGCCGAAAGAAGCACCCTTAGAAAAAGGAAGTCCTGAGAAGCTAGAAGATACGCTCGCAAAAGAGCCAGAAGTGGTAGAAGTCCCTGCTTTTCAGGAAGAGGTGAAACAAGAAGAGGAACGAAAAGACAAACCAGCGATTGGTGTGAAGGAGGAATCGTATGATCCAAAGGAAGGCTCATTTGCTACACCTGAAGACGAATCAGCTCAGGTCGTTCTTGCTACACCACTAACAGAAGAAGCAAGGTCAGAAACACCAGCACAAGATACAATAGGGCAGTCTCCTTCAGCTGAGAAAAAAGTAGAGCACCAGGGTGGGAGCCGCTTGATTTCAGAAGCTGACCTGGCTTCAATAGGGGGAGGCAGGCATTCAGAACCAAGACAAACGGTACTAGACTCCCAATCGGATAGGGCGAAAACCTACTCTCCTTCCTCTCATAGTGGAGGGTCTTCGCTGGCAGCCTTTTTTGGATTATTGGCCATGCTGGGATTATTTGCCTATCTAGCTTCAGGAGGTATCCATAGTGAGGAACATCCTTCTTCTACTACTAGTGAATACGGAAGTCCTGGCCTGTCTTATGGAACCAGAAAGGAAACCTTGAAGAGTGGTACGAGTACCTTGATTGCACCGGAAGGTGAATTTCAGTTTCAAGTGACCTATGAGAAGGCGATTTCCCTGATTCCTGGTTTAAGTGAGGGGGATCAAGGTCGTACCTCTTCAACTTATCTGTCTCCGCAGGATGTGGTAGCTGTACTGGGCAAGGCTAGTAGTGGGGAAGAAACCTACCAAGAGGGTAGTGTCGGTCCTTTCATGACAAGCTTGGATTATGAGGTTGAAGGATCCCCTTCTTCTGTATCTGTTTTGCTTTCAAATATGATTAGTAGCCGTCTATCTTCTCTTAATTTTGAGAACTTAAACAGTGAGCGATTAGCCAATAAAAATGGCAGTTTGAATAGAGAGGATTTTGCCAATATTAAAATAGGAACCAGCTATGCAGATCTTGTGAATACAGTCGGAATTCCTAGCCGTGTTTCTTGGTCGAGTATGATGAGTTCAGAGTCCTTCTTAATCTTTTACTATAAACTTTCTGATTCGCACTCAGTCATTATTCACTTTGGAAGCAATCGTACCATCAGTGAAATCAAGGGTCTAGAAGATTCAGCGACATCAACTTCCACGTCGCCTTAGGTGTCCATCTCACTAGGATTGTGGTATAATATGGATACCTTTAATTGAAATGAATGGAGAATCTCATGACTGCACAAAAAATGTCTGCACAAGAAATTATCGCTTTTATTGGAAATGCAGAAAAGAAAACAAATGTGAAAGTAACCTTTGAAGGGGAATTGGCAACAGCTGTTCCTGCTTCTGTTACCAAGCTTGGCAATGTTTTGTTCGGTGACTGGAAAGATATCGAGCCCCTTCTGGCTAACTTAACTGAAAACAAGGATTATGTGGTAGAACAAGATGGCCGTAACTCAGCTGTCCCATTACTGGATAAACGCTACCTAAATGCGCGTATTGAACCAGGCGCTATTATCCGTGACCAAGTAACGATTGAAGACAATGCGGTAGTCATGATGGGGGCTGTCATCAATATCGGTGCTGAAATCGGTGCAGGAACCATGATTGATATGGGGGCAATCCTTGGTGGTCGTGCCACTGTTGGTAAAAACAGCCATATCGGTGCGGGTGCCGTTCTTGCGGGAGTCATTGAGCCAGCTTCTGCGGAGCCTGTTCGGATTGGGGACAATGTCTTGGTCGGTGCCAATGCTGTTGTGATTGAAGGAGTTCAAGTTGGAAACGGTTCAGTCGTTGCCGCTGGAGCGATCGTTACTCAAGATGTCCCTGAAAATGTGGTTGTAGCTGGTGTCCCAGCTCGCATCATCAAGGAAATTGACGAAAAAACACAACAAAAAACAGCCTTGGAAGACGCTTTGCGCAATTTGTAAGATAGAAATGAGAGTGGGACAGAAATCGGTAATTCGTTAGAATTCGATTTCGTCGTCCTACCTCCGCACAGTTGAGTAGGGCTGTAAAAGCTGATGAAATCAGCGTAGTAGAGCCCACTCAACCACTGCGTCTTGCTCGACAATTCAAAGACAATTGAGAGGCTAGGACTTTTGTCCCAGCCTCTTCTAATAGAAAGAAGATAACGATGACATTGGACTTAATCAAAATCAGACGGGATTTGCACCAAATCCCTGAAATTGGATTAGAAGAATTTGAAACCCAAGCCTACCTCTTAGAGCGAATCGCAGAGATCACAGAAGGCAAAGACTTTGTAGAGCAACGGACTTGGCGGACCGGGATCCTGGTGTATCTCCATGGGTCTGCTCCTGAAAAAACTATTGGTTGGCGGACGGATATCGATGGCTTACCGATTGTGGAACAAACGGGCCTTGATTTTGCCTCCAAGCATGAAGGACGGATGCATGCTTGTGGTCACGATATGCACATGACGACAGCCCTTGGACTTTTGGATCAACTGGTCCAAGTACAACCAAAAAATAACCTGCTCTTTCTCTTCCAACCGGCTGAAGAAAACGAAGCTGGTGGAATGCTCATGTATAAGGACAATGCTTTTGGCGACTGGCTCCCTGATGAATTTTATGGTCTGCATGTACGCCCTGATTTGAAGGTGGGGGACATTGCGACCAATACGGGTACTCTTTTTGCAGGGACCTGTGAAGTCAAGATCACCTTTACAGGAAAGGGAGGGCATGCCGCCTTTCCACATGAGGCCAATGACGCTCTTGTAGCAGCCTCTTACTTCATTACCCAAGTCCAATCGGTCGTGAGTCGAAATGTCGATCCAATTGAAGGTGCTGTGGTGACCTTTGGTTCCATGCATGCAGGAACCACCAATAATGTGATTGCTGAGACCGCCTTCCTTCATGGGACCATTCGGACCTTGACCATGGAGATGAACCTTTTGACTCAAAAACGGGTCAAAACCATTGCAGAAGGAGTTGCAGCAGCCTTTGATGTGAAATTGGACCTGGAACTTAAGCAAGGGGGCTACCTGCCTGTGGAAAACCAACCAGAATTGGCCAAAGAACTCATGGACTTTTTCACAGCTGAGGAAGACGTGAACCTGATTGATATTCTGCCTGCGATGACAGGAGAAGACTTCGGCTTTCTCTTGAGCAAGGTCCCTGGTGTCATGTTCTGGCTGGGAATTGATACCCCTTATGCCTTGCACCATCCAAAGATGAGCCCAAATGAAGCAGCCCTTCCCTTTGCTGTGGAAAACATTGGTAAATTTTTGAAAATGAAAGCTAACCAATAAAGGAATGATTCAACTCCGTCTGGAGTTGGATTTTTATTTTGTTGTATAAAAACTGTTCGGATCTTTCCTAAAAAATGATACAATTAAAGCTAGACAAAAGGAGTAGGGAATGAAGAAAACACTACGAAAAGAAACCATTGCAGCCATGAAACAGTTGCCAGAATCCGTGAAAACTCAAGCAGATGAAGAGCTGACTCAGCGCCTCTTGGAGCTGCCAGCTTTTCAGGAGGCAAAGACCCTTGCGACCTATCTGTCTTTTGACCATGAAGTTTCCACAGCTAGCTTGATCCAAGCAGCTCTTCAACTTGGAAAACGCGTCTGTGTTCCCCGTACCTATCCACAAGGGCGAATGGAATTTGTGGAATACGATCCTAATATTTTGGAAAAGACACGCTTTGGTTTGCTGGAGCCCAATGAAAAAGGAAAGCTTGTGGAACAGTCAGAGATTGATCTGATCCATGTACCAGGCGTGGTCTTCCAGTCAAAAGGCTACCGAATTGGCTATGGTGGTGGCTATTATGATCGTTATTTAGCAGATTTTACTGGAAAAACGGTTAGTACGATTTATTCCATCCAGCAGAAGGATTTCCAGCCAGATACGTTTGATCAGGCAGTTCAGGAGGTGCTAGTCTATGAAGTTACTCTTTGATCGTCGTTATCCTGTGACCAGCCTCTTGTTGCTCGTCACAACGGCAGTCTTTCTTTCCATGTTTATCCGATTTGGAGGCGACTACCAAACAGGTGCTGCTATTTACTATAGCGGTGGTATTATTGGAGAGGTTGTGAAAGTCGATCCTAGCCAGTTATGGCGAATAGTGACAGCTACATTTGTTCATATCGGCCTAGAACATTTTGTGCTCAATATGATCACCCTCTATTACTTAGGACGTTTGGCAGAAGATCTCTTTGGATCGAAGGCTTTCTTAGCTCTTTATCTCTTATCAGGCATGATGGGTAATGTCTTTGTTGCTATTTTTACGCCAGATGTGATTGCAGCAGGAGCTTCTACAGCCCTCTTTGGACTGTTTGGGACCATTGGTGCGCTGCGCTTTATTGTCCAAAGTCCCTATATTCGCCACTTGAGTCAGTCCTATACCAGCTTGATTGTGGTCAATTTGATCTTTAGCTTCATGCCAGGAATCAGTATGGCGGGGCACATCGGTGGCTTAGTAGCTGGGGTCATGTTGGCTTATGTCTTTCCAGTAAGAGGGGAAGCTCGTTTTATGAACCGAACCTATCAGATGAGTGCAGCCCTCTCTTATCTCTTGCTTTTGCTTTATTTCTTAGGTAAAATCTTGAATCTATTTTAAGAGAGAGTGGGACAGAAATCGGTAATTCGTTAGAATTCGATTTCGTCGTCCCACCTCCGCACAGTTGAGTAGGGC